>WJJM01000048.1 GCA_014729675.1 Candidatus Woesearchaeota archaeon
GATGTTCTAGTGATAGGTATATATAGGGTATATACCTGAGCTTTATAAGTAAATTGTTTATTTTTCGTAACTAAGGGTGGACAACATAAAAGGAAAAAAACAAAAGCTGCTGGGACTGTTGGTATGCGTTATTTTGATAATGGGAATGCTGCCGCAGGGTTTTGTAGCTGCTTCTTCTTGCGAAGATTGTGGGAATGGTTGGTTTGACTTCTCAATTTGTGACTATGATGAATGTATAAATCTTGGTGATTGTTATTTTGTTGATGGACGGTTTTATAATGAATGTTATGATGTTCCTGCATCTGGAACAGAAGATTATTGTTACTATGAGGCTCAAATAGGAAGTGGATGCAGCCATGGTGAGTATGATTGTGATTGGGATTCTGAATGTTCTGGTTCGCTTTACTGCAAGGGTCCTACTTGGGGAGACTTAGACGGCTGTTGTAATTATAATGAAGAATGGGATTCAGATTATAATCAATGTTATGATTGCATAGATGGGCCTACCGGTAGAATAAGATGTAACGGTGATCTGATTGAAAAGGAATATGAAAAATATGAATATGGACAATGTATAACTGAATGGATAGAATATGAGAATTGCAATTATGAAGACCGTTATGATAGCTGGGGAGATTATTACTGTTCAGGAGATGAAGTAGAACAAAAAAGAAGATTTTATGATTATACTTGCAGTAGTGGAATGTGCGTTCTTGGTTCAAGCTCAGATGATTATAGGACAGTAGAATCCTGCTACGATGAATGTGATAACGGAGAATGTATAGAAAACTCAGACCCTTATTGTGGAGATGGAACTTGCAATAATGGAGAAGATTCATGGAGTTGTTCTGATGATTGCGGAGAGCCTTGCGCTGCTGATCAATGTACAAGTGATTATTGGCAGGAATGTTATGATCACGGAGATTTGTGCTGCAGCGGAGATGACGTTTTCGGGCAATATTACTGCGAACCAGATAATGAATGGGCGCCGTGTTCAATTGAATGGGGATATAATCTATGTGAAAAACAGGGAGATCATTACTGTACAAACGAGGGCAATGTGTTGAAATGGAGAAAGTGTGATAATGGCTGCAGTGACGGAAAGTGTATCAAAGAGACAATATCCTGTGAGGATGAATGTTCCTCAGAAGGGTATTTTTGTGATGGAAACAGGCTTTATGGATGCGAAATAGCGGGAGAGTGTTATGAGAAAACTCTTTTAGATTACTGCAGAAGCCCTGAAATCTGTGAGCAGGGAAAAAGTTCATGTCAGAAAGAAGAAGCATCAGCAGAAATTCAGATAGAAGATGCAGTTTCTGGAGTAAATGTATACAAGCAGCCAGGAGATTTTGTTGTTGTCAAGATTGACAATGATGAAGACGGTTATATAGAGCTGGAATATGATTCTTCTACTTTTGAGCTTGAAGAAGGACCTTGCAACGGAGAATTTTATATTGATTCTGATAAGGAATGCAGATTTTTTATATCAGATAATGCTGAAGGAGAATATAGGTTCAGCATAAAAGAAGGAAGTTCTGCAGAAGTTAAAGTGATTGATGATCCCTCTGTCTTGTTAATAACAAACAAACAAAGACTTCAAGAAAGGTTTAATTCTGAGGTTGATTCTTTGATGGAGCAGGCTTATTCTACTGCTTCTGAAGAAAAAGGAATAATCTACGACCTAGGTCTTTATATCAATAAGCATCCTTTTTCAGATCTTTCTGATTATGATGAAGGTTTGTTGGAGCCTAAAGATGACGGCGTTAACGATTATGTGCTTGCTGTTTCCGGCTTTGTAAAAGAAAGATGTAATGGATGCAAGAATACGATCATAGTGGGAGATGACTATGTTGTTCCTCATTACAGGAGAGATATAGACTGGGAGAATTGGTATTTAGTAGGTTCGAGCTATGAAGAGAAAAATATCTATACAGACCTCCCGTATATACAGACTACAAAGAAACAGTTTAATAAGCTTGAAAGTATAATGTATAGGTATGAATATGGAGAAAAATACGAGGGAAAAGATATAACTTTCATAGTACCTAGAACTATGGCTGATGGTATGGAAGAAGAGATAGAAAATCTGAAAAGCATACTTACAAGAGAATTCAGTCCAAATTACAAACCTGAAGAAGGATTTATAGGGGATAATGTTGTATGCAATGATCCAGGTTTTTTGAGCGATTTCAATGGAAAAACTTTAGTTGTAATTGGAAATGAAGAAAATAACCCGGCATTCAAATGTTTTCCTTTTTTATCTGCCACTGAAGACGACGATGCAGCATTTATTGAAGTAAATCCATGGGATGGAATGAATTATGCTATTGTTGTGAATACAAATGATGCAAATGTTCTTAAGGCATTTAATGAAATTATTGATAAGAATTATTATCTGAACTTGAAAAGTGAAGGAGCTTATTTTTTCCATGTAGGAACCAGGGTAGCTGGTTATATTGCCCTGGGGTTTGGCGTTACTTTAATACTTGCAGGATCGGGAGGAAGCGCTGCGCCTGCAGTATTCATAACTTTAAGTCAAGTAACAGAAGTAGTTGCTGATGGTTCTGATGTAGTGGATACCTGCAAGGTGAACTTTGATGGATACGGATGGTGCGGAGGGACTATGGCTTTGACAGTTATTCCTTTTTTACCTTCAAGACCTTTTAAAGGAATTCTTAAAAATGCAGATTCTTCACTTAAGCAATTTATAGATAGTTCTTTTGATTTTTTAAGAAAAAACTTTGATGATAATGCTATAAAACAAGTAATAAAGACCGAATCAGATAAAGCTTATTTTGCCTTAGGCAAATTCAGATTTTTAGATTCCTCTAAAAATGCTATTGATGATATTCCTTTTGAAGATGTTCGAAGAATACATTTTCTGAAAAGAGTTGGAGAATCTGAAAATGCTTTTGCAATAAGGAAAGATTTTGATATTGTTTTTGATCCTCATATGGGTAAATTAGCAGGTAGCACTAATGGTAAAACTATAAAGATAAACGAACATATAGAATCATTAGGTAAATCTATAGATGAAGTGGTTCCGCATGAATATGCGCATGCTAAGATTTTTGAAGATTTAGGAGACAGATGGCCTGCTAAACTAGTGGATTCAAAAACTGTAAAAAATGCAAGATTAGCTACTTATGGGTTTGAAGAATTTTTAGCAAATGATATTGCTAAAAAAACAATCCCTGATTTTAGCGTTAGTAAAATCTCTCTTCTTGAAGATTTTGCAAGTGCTAGATATATATTAAATGGGATGGATTATGATGAGATTGCTAGTTATCTTGCATTTGCTAAAAAACATGATTCTTCAAAATACCACACTATGGTGCAATATTTAGCTTCACAAAATCCAAAAGCTGAACAGATAATTGATCTGGCAGATACTTTTAGCAAATATAGCAATAAGATTAATGAAAAAACAATGACCGAGATTGCTGAAAAAACATCAATTTTGATGGGAGGATTATGATGACTTCAAGAATAGAAGGTTCATTAAACGTGGAACAATATAAAGAACTATTTAATTCAATTAAGATAAAAAAGAAGTATTTTGATAAATTAGTTTTTTTATCTAAATCGCTAGAAAAATCATTCTATGAGGATAGAGATCAGAAAGGTTTTACATTAACATACGAGAAGGAAGATGAGAATAGAGATTTTGAAAATATCTTAAAGGAATTTCTTTCAGATGAAAAAAAGAAAGAAATATTAGAAATCAAATTTCAGGGCGAGATTCCAGAACATTCAGGAATATTCAAAAATGATTTGATTATCCTTAACAATGATATCAAAGCAAGCTTTAAACTTGCAGTATACCTTTATAAGAATAAATTGGTCAGTAAAGAAAGATATATTAAAGATATCCTTAAGAATATAGCAGATTTTGCAGTTGCTCTAGATCTTCCCTATTATTTTAGAAGATATTTTAGCAAAGAATATCCAAATTTTGATGCTTTGTTAGACTCTATTACTGACCAAAGAGATAATAAAGATCTCTATTTCAATCCAAAGGAGAATTACCTAAGAGTTATATTAATCTTTAAAATTTTGTCAGAGATTATGGATTCACCATTAAAAGGAAAATCTCTTGAGGAATATAGGAAAGCGATAATAAAAGAATGTGAGGTGTTAGAAAAATGAATAAAAAATTAAAGAGTGGGTTAATAATAGGAGGGATTGGAGTATTCTTGTTTTTCATATATTTCTTCTCGAATGGAGGCATATCTTTTGGCCATTATTATCTGGATACGGATTTTGACATAAATGAAGCTTTTCCTCTAGATATAGAAATATTAGATGCAAAATTAAAGGATAATATCATTACAGTTAAAGCATCTTTATCACCTTGGAAAGAAGATGTAGAGAATATTTATCCTATTATCCGGATATATACAGACCCTACATGTAATAGTATGTTCCATGTAGGAACATATGCTTCAAAGGAGAATACATATTCTATCAATAAAAAAGAAACCATGGTCCATATTTCTGAGGTTGAAGTCAATTTTTCCAGAATGCCTGAATATATCGGAGTGAGGGTCCAAGCTAAAGGAGATGGATTTATGGGGGGTTCGAACTGCTTTTCATTTAAAACAAAAAATGCCTGAAAACAATTTAACCGGAATATGCAAAATTCATTTTCATGATGGTGATAGCTTAAAAACACATGGAGGAAAAATAAAATGAAAAACAAAATATTTATGATTTTGGGGATGTTTGTAATAATGTCTTCTGCAGTCATGGCTGTAGACAATTGTGAGGAGTATATCCTCCCAGTAGAAGGAAGGACTGCGGAGATAACAGACAGGATAGTGGATGTGGAGAGATACGATCTTCTTGATTATATTGATGCCTGCAGTATAGAATATAATGATGATATCGGAAGGAGAACTGTTGTACAGATAAGAAAGTTTCCTAATTATGGGCAGACTATAAGATATTTTCCAAGATATTACTCATCTGAATATTTTAACAAGCATGTTTCAGACAAGATGGGCCCTTACCTAATGATAGAGAAATTTGATACTGAGTACATCTGGACCAGCGAAAAGTTTGCGATATCTGTACTTACGCTTGAAGGGCACGAAGAACCTGTCCTGGAGAAATATCTTGCTGAATATCCCTCTGATCTCAAAAGCGATCTAGACCAGACTGTAATATCATATAAGGATAAGGAACGGGCAGAGATCGAAGAGGTCAAAGAATCCTTTTGGAAATCTGTGGTATCTTCTAGATCTATGAAAGCACTAAGCAGATATAATCTATTTGCATCTCTGAAAGATAGGATCTGCAGCAAGGTAGGTTGTCGTTAAAAATATGAAAAAGAACATATTCCTTGGATTTTGTATCTTATTTTTATTAGCTGTATCTGTATCTGCTGTTACTCAGAATTATGAGACAAGCGCAGTCTCAAGGATTGTAGGAGAAACCCCTGCTGAGATGGAAAATCAGCTAAAAACAAAGGACATTAATCTCAGGCATGCGACTATATACCAAGCGGAATATCCTTTTTACAAAACAAACGAGATAATCAAAGATCAGTTCGGATCAGAAAGGAATGATATGAGAGAAAACCAAGATAACATTTATACTCCTCTCCCTCCAGACATTCTTTTAGATCAGGAAGATTTTGACCAGTTCAGGCAGAATGAGTTGTTTTATGTGGAATCAGGCAGAAAATTAAATTTAGATGCTGATGAGCTAAGACCTGTTTTTGAAGACACAAATCCTCTATTTATCTTAAACGCAGATCATTCTGGCCTGGCAATCCCTGGCAAAGAGTCTTTTATTAGATCTTTAGCAGAAGATTCAACAATAATTGCTCCCAATTTTCATAGGAGTGTAGAATTTCCAAGGGCTTTATTATGCAATCTGAGATCTTCTGGAAGAACAGCAGGGGAAACATTCAGACAGGCAAGAAACAATTATCATTGGGGGACTGACAATAAGGGAGAATTGATCGGTCTTACTTTATTTTCCTACCATCTTTACGGTAATCCATTGTCAGCTTTAAGGATACCTAATTATGATGAACATGCTATAAAACAGTACTGCCAAAATTACATGGTAGATTATAGTTCTGAGCAAATCATCAGTCCATATTCCAAAGTATCTTTAAAGGCTGCATATGGTGAGCAAGAAGCAGCTTATAAGTCCCAACAAGAACCTTACACTAAACGAGTAAAAGTGAATTTGGGAAATCACAGCATATACAATATGGGCAATTATAGTTTGCTGCTTTTAGATGGAGCAAGCCAGGATTATACACGTGATAATCTTTTACTTCCCAACAGGATAGATTCGCATGAATTTCCATTGAAAACTATCATTTCAGATGTTTCACTGGCATCATTGGATGATCATGTGGATATAACTATTGATGATATTCCTGAATGGTCTGAGAGGATGGTTGACAGGAATTGCTGGGAGAATACAAAAGAAGCAGGGATAGAATTCAGCCATTCATTTACAGAAGATACAGAAGCTGTAATAGCAAGAATAAATCCTGTTGAAATAATAAATTGCGAGAAAGGAGAATTTAGATTATATAAAACAATGACTTATGAAATAAAATATTTTCCTTATTCTCCTGTTTTGATTGAGAATGTAGAGTATCCTGATGTTGTCATTCCTGAAGATACAATTGACATCAATGTTTCTCTAAAGAACATTGTACAAAATCCTGTTGACGGCAGATTAGTGATCAAGTATGATAATAAAATAGTTGCTAAGAAAGATATAAAAACAGATCAGGATGATTTGAGTTTAAGATTTAAAGCGCCTTCTGATGAAGGAATGAATCACTATACTCTGGAATTTATACAGGACAACGAATCAAAAACCAAAACAAGTTTTGATGTAGATATAGCAATAATAAATGCAGAACTTATAATCCCTCATGCGCAATCATCTGACATAGATGCAGAGCTACATATGTACAATTATCTTGACAGAGATCTCAAAGTTGCAGTAAAATCCAGCTTATATTCTGGTGATGAGCCTTTTAACTCTGAAAATTATGATAAAATTCTCTCTCCTGGCCATAATATTATAACTGTTCCTTATCATGGGCTGATAGCTGAAAATAAGATATATAGGCCTGTAATCGATATCTTTTATGAGGGTAGATTAAAAACCTTGACAAATTCCATCTTGTTAAACCAAAAACCTTATCTAGAACATATAGATGACGCGGTTGTTAAAGAGGAGGAAGACGTAAGTATCATTGTATCTGCATCTGATGAAGATGGAGATGAATTAGAGTATCACATAGATGACCTAAGATTTACAAGGGTCGGAGATAACAAATTTGTATGGAGTACAGGTAAAGGAGATGCAGGAGAATATGAATTTGAGATAACAGTTTCAGATGGTTATGAGTCTGCTAGCCAGAAATTTAATGTCCTTGTTAATGATGTTAAGGAAGATGAAGAAGAAGATGAAGAGAAGCCTATATGCAGCAAAAACTCAGACTGTGGAATTAATGAGTTTACAGGAGATCCTCTCTGCTCTTCAGGAAATGTTTATCAGGGTTATATAACTTATGAATGCGTAAATCCTGGAGAATCTTCTGCTGAATGCATGAACAACACAGAAGAAAAGATAAGATATATATGCGAAGATTCATGTTCAGATGGAGAATGCGTTTCAATTGCCTGCTCTTCTGATTCAGACTGCGGAACAGATAATTATCATAGCTCAAGCTTTTGTAAGGAAGATGATGTTTACAGGGAATATAGGGAATATTCCTGTTCGTCTCCAGGAACATCAGATGCAAGATGCTCTTACGAGGATAAAGACAAGCTGATAACAGGATGTTCTGAAGATTGCGAGCAGGGATTATGTGTTGAGCTTGAGATAGAATGCTATTCTGACTCTGACTGCGGAGATGATGACTGGACTGGATTAAGATACTGCAAAGATGAAGATTCATACAGGAAATACAAAGACTATGAGTGTGTAAATCCGGGAACAGCTGAATCAAGATGTGAGA
>WJJM01000049.1 GCA_014729675.1 Candidatus Woesearchaeota archaeon
AGACATACAGAACATGGGCATGTCATAATCCTGATACAAAAGATGCATACTGCAGATATTCTGATGTCTGGCAGCTAAAAGAAGAATGCTCTTCAGGATGTTCAGAAGGATCCTGCATTGTTTCAGAATGCTCTTCTGCTTCAGACTGCGGAGAGAATCAATATATCGGGGAAGCATCCTGCTCTTCAGGAGATGTTTATCAATCTTATAGGGCATGGATCTGTAATTCCGGAAAATGTGAATATTCAGATGAACAGAAATTAAAGAAAGAATGCTCAGGAGAATGTATGCATGGAATATGCATTGTTGAAGAGGAAGGAGATCTTCCAGATCTTCAGGTAAACTATCTTTTTAACCAGTATCCTAAATCTCCTTCTGCAGGAGATTCAATATCAATGATATTTGATATAGAGAATCTTGGAGAGGAAACTCTAGAAGATATTGAATATAAGCTTTATACAGGAAGCTCTGCTGCTGACAAGACTGGAGTTGTATCTTTTTTAGATCCTGGGAAAAGGATATTTATAGTCAAGACTATAAATTATGCTTCAGCAGGAACATATTATCCAAGGATAGCTATTGATCATAACAACAAGATAGTTGAGAAAGATGAAGGAAATAACTTCAAAGAGATGGAATTGGTTGTTGGGTAAGTGAAAAATTTTTGAGTGGAATAGAGAATAATGAATGAAATTGCTGAAAAAACATTGTTTTTAATAGGTGGAAACTAAATGGCAAGAATGGCAAGCAGATATGAAATAGAAGAGCAAAAAAAGTTATTTAATGAATTAGAGATTACTTCTGAAGAATATGAAAAGATTTTTGATATGTTAAAAAAAGGAAGATATATAGAAGAATCTAAAGGATTATTCTTACGGTTCAATAGCCAAGAGAGAAAGGATAATTTCTTAAAAATTATTAAAGAGCAATGTAACAAGATTGGAATTGTTCCAATAATACCAATGCCAAAAGGAATACCTTATAAGGGTTATGCGAGAAAAATAAAGAAAAAAACTGGAGAATATCCTTCAATAATAAATTGGTATATTTATGGGTCATTATTAGTAGCTTATTATCTAATTTATCATGTTAAAGATCATTCTTTGAAAAATTTAATATCTGAAATACAAAAATTTGCAAACCAATTACAGATTAATTATATAGCTGAAGACTATTATAATCTTGATATATCTGATTTTCATGATTATCTTAAGTATCTGGAGATAGATGAGAATTACCTAGACATAGTTTTGATACTGAGGATAGTATCTGATACTCTTGATTTACCATTAAAAGGAAAATCTCTTGAGGAGTATAGGAAAGCGATAATAAAAGAATGTGAGGTGCTTGTAAAATGAGCTTGTGGTATATAGACTTAAAAAAATGCAGAGTGAATATAAAAGAATTTTTAAAAAATTTGAAGAGGAATTTCGGCGATATAGGAATTAAAATAGATAGTAGTTATATTGATATAGAAAAGATCAGTTTACAAGAATTAGAAGATTCAAGACATATATCTCTTGATTGGGTTGGATATATGGCTAAAGTAGATAATACAGACTGGTATTTATCTGTTCAGGTCTATGACCCTTATGAAGGAATAGATCCAGACATAATAAAAGTTTTAGAAATAGCTACTGAATATCTTAAACCTAAAACTTACCATATACTCGATGAAGCGCAGGGTCCTCAATATCAATTTGAAGGCAAATGGGATCTAGAATACTTCATGAAAGAAATTAAACCAAAAATTGGATGGACTTGATAAAAAAATGGGATCAACATTTGATACAAAAATTAAAAATAAAAATAAAAAAAGCTTGAACGAGATAGATAACTATCTAAAAAAGAAAGGATTTCATACAGAATACAAAGAAGAATATGATGTCCTTGACATAGAAAAATTTATAGACATAACATATATAAAAACAGAAAACTTAATACTGTTATCCATTACTTACAGTAGTTTAAACCACTTTGACGAAGATGTAAATTGGAATAGTCCTGTGTGCAAACCAGATACAGAACTTCTTAAAAGATGGAACTCTATTGTAGCAGCAATAATGGAATTTGTAGGAGAAGATGTAGCAATAAGCACTATGGAAGCTTTACAATTTTCACATTATTATAATATTGATTTAGACAAATTCTTAGGAATTCATTACAAAAATTTCAATGATGTAATACCCCATATTAGAAAGTCAATAGAGGAGTATACAGATACTAAGATTTCAGACGATGATATTAAAGAACTAATTAAAGAAACAACAACAATAAAAGAAAAAAAAGGAGATATTGAAACCAATTTTTTCCTCTATTCTACTCCTCCAGAGACTTTTGTCAAAAATAAATTATATGATCTAATAAAGAAAAAATACTCGAAAAAATGAAAAATAAAGAAAAATTTGCAAAATACTTTGGAGAATCATCATTAACAAGAGAGAGTATAATATCTAAACTAGATAATTGGTTATTAACATCCGAATTAATACCTCATGATCAATTAAATAAAGTTATTATAGAAGGGATTGGTGAACCTATAATTAAGGTGATATAATGGTAAAAAACAATGCATGGACAATAAACAAAGTAACTCAGAGTTTATATTGGTTTGAATCTCTAAGTTCGCATAAAAAAACTATAAACGAAGTTCTCAAAGTATTAGAAAATATTGAAATATCTATAAAAGATCAAAAAAACATAAAAATTTCCAAAGGTAAATGTGATCTTTACATTAAAGATAATAAAAATCCAATTAATCCTTTCAGAATAGACTTTGTTAACTCAAATACTATTAAAAAAGAAATTGGAAAAAAATCTATGTCTGAAGTAGAAATACAAATCTCAGACATTACCTTAACACTGGGCGCATACTTATCTGATTATGATTCTAGAGGAAAAATAACCAAAAAATGGATAGACAATTTACTAGAAATTAGTATTGATAACGAAACAGATGATTTTTATGTCATGATATTTAATTTGTCGGACATCTGGCTACCTCAAACGTGGCATTCTGACAAAGAAACAGGTTCAAAAGATAATATGGAGTTAGCTATGCTAAATCTTCCAATTCTAAATAATCTTGTTAAAAGATTGAGTGAAAAATTAGAAATAAAATTTAGCGTTAAAGATGAACTTTCAGAAAAAAACAAATCATTACTTAACATAACATCAGAGGGAATAAAATTCAAAAATGAAAAATAAAGAAAAATTTGCAAAATACTTTGGAATAGGACTAGTCATTTACTTTATTATAGCTTTTGCAAAAATTACAACATTAAACTATGGGGGCAATTAAGATGGGGCTTATAAAAACATATAGATGTAAAAAATGTGGTAATCAAAAACAAGTTAAATTAGCAGTAGAAGGTAATAACACAGAAGGTAAACCTTATCTTCATGATACCTTTTTTTGCAAAGATTGCAGTAATCTGTCTATAATTGATGTTGTTAATGAAAAAATGAGATGCAAAAAATGCATGTCTAAAAATATTACAAAAGATTGGAACTTGAAAGATTTAAGATGCGATAAATGTGGAGGAGAATTTGAACTTATTCAGAAGGGTGAAACTTAAGGTTATCCTGAATAGAAAAATTAAATCAAATGGATTAGATAAAATAGGTAATACTCTAGTAAGGTTGAATAATGAGGCGACATGAAAAATGAAAGTAAAATGTACAAATCTTGGAAAAAAGATGTTAAAACCAAATTATGATGCAATTAGTGATTAAATTCTCCTGAGCAAGAAATCTACATCCTTTAGGATGTAGATGAATTGCGAAATCTTTTTCTATATTTGTTCATACACTATTGTCTGTGGTAGGATGATGAGCCTCACAAAAGAGGTGAGGCCCAATGAAATACACAGACAACCGAAATAGCCATAGTGTCGGATGGTCTATGCATCACATACAGTGGATAACTAAGTATCGTTATAATATTTTCGCAGATTCTTGCCTAAAGAATCTGTGCAATATACTTATTAACGAAGCATGCCTACGTTATCAGATTACACTTGAAGAGCTAGAGATCCAGCCAAACCATGTACATCTACTGGTTAGGCTTAAGCACAATATGGATCCTTCAAAAGCAGTGATGCTGATAAAAGGATACACGAGCAGAATGTTGTGGATTCTTGAACCTGAAAGGCTGAGAGCATTTTATTGGAACACAAGCAAAAAGCATCTCTGGTCAAAGGGAAAGTTTATGGGTTCAGTAGGACACATAACTTTAGAAAAAGCAAAAGAGTATCTGGAGAATCAAGAGGCTCATCATGCCAAAACTCCCCAGTTGGAATCTCCACCCTTTAGGGTGGAGAGGATGTCAATTATGAAAAATAAAACCTTAAACTACTCAATAATTGGATTTTTGGTAGGTTTTGCTTTGTCTTTTATGCTGACATTAGGCTATTTCCTTATCGTTCAAATAAATCCATTCTTGAAAAGCCTAATCTTAGATTCAGGATATTATTACAATTGGTTTGTTTTTATGTTTTTATTTGCTTTGGCTGTTTTTGGAGTTATCGGAATCATTATTGGAGCAATTGCAGGATATTTTAGGGGGAAAAATAAAAAAATGACAGAAGAATCTAAAATAAAGAAATTTTTTACAAAACCTGGAATATTTTTTGAAGAGGTATTAGATAAAAGTCTTAAAGATGTAGCTAATGATGCAAAACATTTCAAAAGGCTTTTTCGGAATCTTTATAAACGTGTAAATCTATGTATATTATTGAGGGTGGCAGAGTATTAAAAAAGTTGTTCTGGTGGTAGGTATATATAGGGCATATACCTGAGCTTTATAAATCAA
>WJJM01000050.1 GCA_014729675.1 Candidatus Woesearchaeota archaeon
CTATTTATACTTATTTAAAAAGCAATTCTACAGAGCCCATGCTTCGATTAAGCTTTTATATTTGAACTTGCCAAACATCTTATAAAGATATTTGGTCGTAAACTCAATATGCCAGTAGTTTACTCCAACTTTGTGGTTGTGGTGTTTGAATTCAACATTTACAAATTCCATTTTTCGTGCCTCCGCGCACGAAAATTTTTACAGTTCACGCTAACAAATTCGTCAAAATTTGTGGATGCGCGCCGATTTTCGTTGCGCATCCTTTTATAATCAAAGATGGTAGAAAAACTTTACGGAGGAAAGCAAGGAGCAATTCATTTACACACTAAAGTGTGTAGTATCCTTGCTCACTAGAATAAAAAAGTTTATAAACAACAACTCCAACTGTATGTTAACATGGCAAAGAAAAAAAGAGCAAAGAGTTCTAAAAAAAAGAAGACAATGAAATACATTGAAAGAAATAATGTAGAATTCGTAGGATTAAACAATCTCCATGAAGAGGATCAAAAAAGGATAAAAGAGATAATATACAAAGATTATATAAAACTTGAACGGGAGCTGAAAAAGATAAACAAGCTAAGGCTCCATTTCAAGCAGCAGAAAAAAGGCGGAAGAAAGAAATATTCTGTGCATCTTATGATAGACGCCAGATCAAAGCCGATAACTGCTTCAGGAGTCTATACTGCAGCACAATGGGACCCTATAGCATCTGTACATAATGTCCTTGAAAAAGCAAGACAGCAGATAATAAAAAAATTCAGGACAGATGAATCATACCCAAAAAGATTCTATAGGCTTGGATTTGTAAAACGTATGAGAGACGTCTTTTTCCCAAAATAATTGCACTTTTCTTTTTATCTGTTTGAATATTATGACTAAGAACAAGATTAGGGCCTATTCGTTTTCGTGTTTCTTTGCATAGTTCTCAGCATGTTCCTCGCTGCAGAACCATTTAAGCTCTCCGTCAAACTTTCTTTCATAGATGCTTGATTCATCCTCTCCAAGGAGCTTGCCGCATTCAGAACAGCAATGCTGTTCTCCTCTGCCTTCTGCACCTTCCATAAATCCTTCTTCCCATGGCTCCATCTCATCGTCCTCAACAAGAGATTCACGTCCTTCCTCAGAATACACTTCCTCGTCTTTTTTTCCTATCTCCATCTCCAGCTCAATATCTTCAGAAGTCTTTTTCTCATTAAAATCTCCTTCATTGTCTTCTTTGGAATAAGTATCTTCTGAGACGATCTTTTCTTTATTGTTTTTTGCCATATGAGGGTGTTAATCTTAAGAGTATTTAAATTTTTTTATTTATCTTTTACAGCACTGATGATCCTACCGGTCAATAATCCTGCAAGTTTATTATTAAAAACAAGAAATATGCTGCTTAAAAGAGAATAACAAAAAAATTTATATAATACTCAGTAAATCAGAGTATATATAAAATAAAAAGGTGATAAAATATGGCAGAAGTAGATGATGAATCTTTAAAAGAAGTTGAAAATAAGCTGAGAGATCTTATGAACTGGGTAAAGGTATTCCAGGAAGAGGAAGAAGAAGGCGCAACACAGAAGATAGAAGACGAGACAGCAAAACAGCTTATGGATAAGATCCAGGAAATATCAAAAACCTTGGGACTTGGAACATTATAATTTTATTTTTTTATTGATTTTCTTTAAGATTCTCTCTAAGGATCCTCCTTGCATATCTATGAGCCTGATATAGCGGTTCAGGAAGCTTGTGAGGGAGCATTACACAATTTTTAGCTATTTCAAAACTTGTTTTCAGGCATACTCTGTGCCCTGCACTCACATATATTGGTTTTGCATGCTCTTTTGTTATCAATTCCCTGGCTTTAACTTTTCCATCCACATATAGTTTTCCATGGTCCAGCTTCCCGCATAATATGTTCTTTGCAACGCCTATAGTTGGAATATCCAGCAGCAGCCCCAGATGAGATGCCATCCCTATCCCTCTTGGATGCGAAGTCCCATGTGCATCCACCATAAGAACATCTGGCTTTTTTTCCAGTTTCAAAAATGCCTCTACAGCAGCCGGACTTTCCCTATAACTAAGAAATTCCGGAATATATGGGATTTTAGCCTCAACAATAACATACTTTCTCTCAATTATCTTCTTTGTAGCATAATCAATGATAACTGCAGCAGAGATAACCTTATTCCCGTCAAAAGTCTGGTCAACCCCTCCGACTAGCCTGATCTCTTCGATGTCATCTTTTTTTACCACTTTTTTAGCAAGTTTTAGCTGCTCCTGCTCAAACTTCCTAACATCCCTTTTCATATTTCAGACTAAGGGCAATTATTTAAAAAACTGATGGAAATAGATATCAGAAATATAGCGGGAGAAGGATTGTCACATAAGGGTTAACACCCTTATCAACCTGTTGTGAGTTTCCTCATTTCATTCGTCAAGCCCACTAAAAATAAAGAAAAAAATAGCGGGAGAAGGATTTGAACCTTCGACCTCCGGGTCTCCCCTTGCAAAACAAATATTTTGCTGATATGAGCCCGACGAACACTCCTGGCTGTTCCATCCCGCTAATCCATTATAACTCCTAAACTCTTTATAAACCTTATGGTTAAATC
>WJJM01000002.1 GCA_014729675.1 Candidatus Woesearchaeota archaeon
GTATATACCTCTTTATACTTTATTATAAAGTTTATTAATATCATTTATCCTTTTCTTAAGTCTCTAAAAAACTTAGATATGTCTCGGTTGATCTCATCCATTACTTCTTTTTCTTTCTTTTTCATTATCTATTACCTCCATTTCTTAGTTAAACAATATTTTATGTTTTTTAGGACAAAATAAGATTACCTTCTCCTTCATATTATACCAATTCTCACTCATACTTAGATTATCATCAACTAGACTTTCGATATCAAGTAACCCATTTTCAATCCCATAATTAGTTTTCATCAGGTTCTTGATTCCAGCTATTTTGAACGCTTTATTTTCCATACGTTTATATTATCTAGTCTGCAAAACAGACTTCCCTGTCACAAAGATAGTTTCTATTCATTTTCATTTTTTTCTCGTTTATTAAATCTTTTTTTATGAACATTAACTGCCTTCCAGATTCGGTGCTTATTAATCTGGCAAATACATAAAAATCTTGTTGTATACGGTTTAATTGTGATAATTGTCTTGAGTTAATCTTGTAGCTTTTCATTAGATCTTTATTTAACTTCTCTACTAACATGTTTTGATTTATTATAGATATTCCTTCTTTTATTTCATTATTCTTTATCTGTCTCATGTAAGCATTTCTATAATGATCCAAGTATCTTTCTATCATCTTCTTCTTTCCTATTTTAATCACCTAGTTTTAATTCTCTTATTTTCCTTACTCCTATCTTAAACTGATAATCATATCTCCTTTTCATAGCTTGAAAATACTCTTTCTTGTTTAGATTCTTAAAGCTACCATATTCTTTTTTATGTTGATGATAAGCAGATAGATAAGCATTAAGTGTCTTTGCAGGACACACATTATTTATCTTTGCTAATTCAATTAATGTTTCTAATCTCTTTTTCATTATCTTATTATCCTCTTTATCTCATAGATCTTCTGAAGAAGAGTTTCAAACATATCTTCTATAGTTTCCATGTTCTTGTTATATTCATCTGGGTTAATCTTTTTTCCTGCTTTTATTAAGCTCATTTTTTACCTCTTTTATTGTTTATTCCTACCATAAATGTTATACCTCCGAGTATTACAGTTATTACAAACAAAGGCTTCAATATGTGGCCAAATAATGGAAATACTAAACTTAATAGCCCTATTAGGATTATAGGAGTTGTAAAAAGGATTAGAATATATGAGTATACTGAAAATTCTTTTATTTTATTTAGATTATTCATATGGGACATTCTCTTTCTCCGATTACCAAGAGGTTATCTTCTCTTTCTCTCTTTATCTCATCCAACCACCCTTTTGATAACAACTCTTTTACTCTACCACATACATGAGAGATAGGTAACATAGTTACATCTGTTATTCCTCTTCTCGTTATTCCACCTTCTAATTCTTTTACTGCTTTGTATACTTTCACTCTTTCTCCATCAGGATCCCAATTTACTTCCTCTTTCTTTAACAGGTAAAAACTCACCTTGAACACCTCTTTAGATTGTTCTTATAGAAAAAGATTACTTACTTTCGATCTCGTCAACTAGCCATTCTTTTAACTTCCTGCACCTCTCCGACTCTTTGAATGATATTTTCTTTTCTAGTTTCGATAGGTTTTTTATCTTCATTTTTCTTATATTTATTTATTAACATAGATAGTACTTTGATATAGGAGTTTCTTTTAGCACAAGACTCAATAAATATATTTTCTATATCATTGAACAATCTTTTCTCTTCTTCTCTTAGTTCTGAATATATTTCCATCTTCTTATCATCGGTATTATCAATCCTAACGATTGAGGATTCTTAGCCCCTGCATTAAAGATTCTTTCCCATGGGACTAATGTTGAAGCTACTGCTCCTACAAAGATTATTATTGCTATCGCTATTAGTATTTTGTATACAGATGCATTTTTGTATTGTTCTGCCTTTCTTTTAAACTTATCCACATCATGTAGAGACTTACCCTGAGATATAGAGATTGATTCTGAAGACACTACTGGATCACTATCAGGTATAGGTATCGGAAAGTCTTCATGAAGTATGTATAGCTTAACTCTCCTGTCAGCATAAGGAAAATCTAATAACTTACTCGGTATCAATTCTATTCTTCTTTCATCTCCGCTTGAATGAACAAACTCTAATTCTCCTTTTGTTGCTTTTTCATAAAAATCTATTTCTCCATTTCTTCTTATAAGAAAAGCAAGAGGTTCTTTAAAATTAGTTAATTTTTGTTTTGTCTTTAGCAGACCTTTATACATCTGTAGAGCTCCTTCTATCTTTTCTGCATCTGATTTCTTTATCCCTTTTATTTTCTTCTCTTCTTTTTCCATCATGTATACCTTTTTATTTCCCTTACCACAGGGATGCACCAATTATAACTCCAAAAACAAACAATATACCTAATGCCCATATCGGAATAGGATACTGTTTACCATTATATTCAAATATTACCGGTCTATTAGTGTCTAATCCTTCTTCTTTTTCTTTTGGTTTGTTTTTGTTTAGATAACATTCTTTACAGATGTCAAAATTCTTATATTCCATTTCTTTTCCGCATTTCTGACAGTAATTCCCCATTTTTTTCCCTCCTACTTTGATCATGTTTTATCTTACTTTTTATGATAATTAAACTGAATATGAATGGAAATATATTGATCAAGGTCATTATTATGTTTGAATACATTATCCAAGTCGCTATATTTGCTATAAAAAAAATCAGCCAAACCCATATTAGATTAACTACTTTTTCTTGCAGTACTTGGATATCCTTATTTTCCCAAAAAGATGTTTTTAGTTTCATTGTATTATCTTACATTTGCCTAATTTAAGATCAGGTCTTTCTTCGACTCTGACAGAAACTATGTATAATGTTTGACCAGTTCTTTCATCAAATCTCTCTGAAATGTCTATAATTCCATTAGAGTTTCCAGTCTCTTCATTGATCTTTCCATCACATATTATTTCTTTCATTTTATCTTTTCTCCCCATAAAAAACATCCTCCTCCAAACATAATTAAAAAAAACAGGTTAAGAAGGAAGCCTGAACAAATTATGTTTCCAACTCCTCCTATAACCATTAACCATATATGAAACATCTTATTCTCTTCCACCTAAGAAGCCTATGTATAGACATAAGCCCATCAATGATAAGAGAACTGTTTTAGCTAGTAAATACCACATATGTTCACTAAATGTACTGCCCCATGAATAATTAAACATAAAAGACGGTATTCCTAAAAACGGAAAAATGACTAAAAGTCCTAAGATAATTATCGCTATCCTTCCAGTGGTCTCATTCAGTTCCATATTGCCCATAAATTCTGCTTTTTTGTTCATGTTTTCACCTTCCTTCTACAAAGTTCCTTAATTCGTTTATACTTTTTCTTAGAATCTCTATCAGTTCTTCTGTTGACTTCTCTTCTAGAGTTTCCTTTGTCTCTTCTGCTCCGCTTTCATCAGTCAATTCAACAACATCTGATGTTTTCATTAAGGATTTGATTATGTCCTTTCTTATTTTTACTTCTAGTTTGATCTTCTCTTCTTCTGTTTTATCTTTCAGTTCTCTTATTTGTTTTATTCCGTCTGTTACTGCTCTGAACCCTATTTCTAGATTTGGAAGACCTTCTTCAATATTTTTCTTAAACTTTTCTAGTTTCTTTTTATCTCTTTCAGATAATTCTTCTTCTTCTATATCATCTAAGATAATTCCTTTTCTAAGTTTTTTATCCATTTTCCCTCCAATTTAGGTTCATTTTTCTCAGTCATCAGAACACAAGCACCTTCTTTAGTTATACAGGCACTTTCTCCTGTTGCTTCATTTTCTATGATCTTACAATTATCTTTTGTTACTTTTGCCATAAACAAAGATACTATAAGAACAATTAATAGAACCCAAAGGACTCTATCAAAGTACATCATCCATTTGGGTCTATTATCTTTTGTGTTAAAAAAATCTCTGTTCCCTATATCTTTTAGGTCAATATCACTCATCCTCTTTTTCCCCTTTTTCTTCTTTTTCTACTTCTTTTAACCATTCTGGGATATATTCTTCATTATTTACCATTTTTGTTAGGTCTATAAGTAACCTTTTTATGTCTGTAAAATGTTTTTCTATTTCTCGATCATCCATTCTAATCGTCCTCTTCTTGTTCATCTTCTAAAAGAACCATCTTTAGAACATCAGTTATCAGGGTGTCTCCTTCTCCTGTATCGATCATTACATCTTTATTTGCATAATCTATTCCTAGACATAATCCTTCTACTGATTCCCCACTTGCTCTATCTATCCTGACATCTTTGTTTTCAAACTCTTTCAAACAATTTATAAACTTATTTTGTGTCATCCTTCTTTCCTCCCTTTTTAGTTATACGAAACCGCAACTTTTCCTTAATTTACATTCTCCTTGTTTATTGCATCTTACTCTGGCTGTTCCTTCGACTCTATGCGTACAATAAGGAATGTATTTTTCTTCGATTTCGCTACCTCTTTTTGTTGTTAGTTTCATTTTAAGAAGGAAGCATTTAGCTTCCACTTGGGTTTACTCAACCTTTACTCCAATCTGTTTTCCAAACTCGTTTTCATACTCTTCAGCAACGATTGTCTTTCCAGTCAGATCTTTTCCGTGAAGTCTTTTAAACTGTCCTTCTGTTAACTGGACGTAGACTTCTTTTCCGTCATCTGTTGTTACGCCTAGACTATAGCTAGGGAACTTTCCTATGTCGGCTTTTCTTGGTTCTGCAAATCTAGAAGTAACTTTATCTCCAGCTTGAAGAATGTACTTTACTCCTTTAGAACCATCTTTCTTTTCAAATTCTTGTTCTTTCATGGTTATCCCTCCATTTATTTGTTTTTTTTAGAAATAAAAAAACTTATCAAAACTAATTTACTTGATTATGTTCTTCCAAATAGACTCTTCAGATTTATTTCAAGAAAGTTTGATAGATTAATATCTTCTTCTCTTGCTTGTTCTATAAGTGATGTTTCAATTGATAGATGTAATGATGATCTCATGTATACGCATAACATCAACTTATTTATAAACAAAACTGATATAAATATAACTACCTCAAAGTGAACCTCTATAACAAGTATAACAATATACTAACCCATCATAGATATACACTTTTCCGTCTATTTTATCTCCACAGGAGTTGCATATTTCCCTCGAAAACTCATCTATATCTTCCATTATGTCATAGCAGGTTCTATCGTTGGAACATAATAGTTATCTACAAATGTCTCTATCTTGTTATCATCTAATAAAAAATACCATTTTATTATACCTGACTCTCTGCTAAATATTGCAGATTCAGGAAGATTAGCTAAATTTTGGGTTACTTCTTTTTGATATTCAAATTCATCTTTAAGGCTGTCAAAACTTTCACAGATTATCTCTTCAATTTCTTTATCTTCTCTGATTTTTCTTTCTCTTTTAAGGATATATTCTTTTTTGCCTTTTTTCTTACTTCTTTGTATTCCTTTTAACTTTACACTCATTGAACCAAGATGTTCATATCCATTGACAAATTCTACTGCTTTTATTCCATTATAGTAACATCTTATCTGTTTAATTGAAGTGATTGAACTTTTTTTAGAAATATTGTTACTAGTTGCTGAATGACCTCTATAATAATTATCATTATAACATTCTTCTATTTTATCAATCTTCTTTAAATTATTTCTTATATCAAAGATGGTATTAGCTTTCATCTCTTTTATTTTACTTTTTATACCAAAAAATAACTTTGCATATTCTACATTTTTTTCATTAGTAGACATTATGAAATAATCTTTATCTTCAATAAAATACATTCTTGTTGAAGATTCTTTAAAATATAAGAATTGATTATTCTTTTTATTTGCAAGAACTATAGAATATGATCCATAAGTTTCTTTTGACATGTCTTTTATAGATTGGATTATATTTCCTTTATTCATTTCATTTGTCTCCATCAATCTCTTGAAAAACATTTTTGTATCACTTTCTTTATTATTACCTAGTCCATAAATCACTCCATTATGTTGAAGAACAAAATCATCTATTTCATGAGGATGTATATTATTTCCCCCATATCCTGAAGTTGTTAATCTCTGATGAGTAGATATCAAAAAAGCATTTTGTTTATAGATTATTTTATTCATATTTCTTTCTATTTTCATTCCCTTCTTATTAAGAGAAATAAACCCTTCTCCATCATTGTTTGATATCCATGATAATGATGACATAACATTCATACATTCTGCTAATCTTCTTGATGGTTTCTCATCTTTTTTGTATATTAGATTTATATTACACATTTATTGTCACCTCTTCTGGTTGTTTTTCTATTAGAATATTACTAGTGAACCTTTCATCTTGACCATCTTTAGGTTCTATAACAATCTTATTTCTCTCTTTAAATGGACTACTTCTTGTTATTACTTCTTTCATCTTTGAATATATAGTGTCTATTGCTATTTCATATATCTTTTCTAGATCATTCCATGTTTTTACACCCATAAGATTAAATGACCTAAACTCTAATCTATCATAATCTTTTAAATTCCAAGACATGTCTCTTTGTAAAGGAAAATCTAATTCTTTAGCGTAATTTCTGTAAAACTGACTGATCCAAGAATTATAGATATGAGGTAATTCTGTTTTCACTCTCTTGATTATTAAATGATTTATATCTTTTAACAATCTAAGATTTATAACTTTGCTTAATTTAATCTCTTTTCCATATATTCGTTTTAAAAAACCTCTATTATCACTTATTTGTATTCTTTTTTTTGAATCTTTATATATCCCTACATGTATATGAGCTCCAGTTGAATTATTAAAGCCAATAATATCACTAAAATCAGTATTCTTTTTTTCTATATTTAAACTTTCTTTAAGAGCAGATAACGCTTCTTTAATCTCATCTTTCTCTAGGGGAATACTTATTAATTCAACTGCTGATGTACAATCTCCATTAAAATCACAATATTCTATACTACTATCTCGTTCTGCATAAAAATACGAATTAAAACAAGAAGAATTACTAAAGTCATGATAATCACTTTGATTTATACGATTAATCTTAGGATTATAAAGACATTCTATCTCTAATCCAAAAAACATTTTAGTTCTCATTTTGTTAAAGATACCTCAAGATTGAGTCTTATTTTATTATTATTAGAGATAGTTTCCATACTAGTTATTAGATCTTTTACATCAGTTCTTACTTTATTCAGATTCCTTAAAATACCATAATCATCTAATAAAAATGAGTTTTCTCTAGATTCTACTAAATCTTTAGAAAACAATATCCTTGTAAAATCTGATAAAGGTGTATTAGAAACAATTATATTCTTTACTAAATATCTTTCAAACTTATGTCCTGAAATAACATCATAAGTACATTCATCTACTATAAACTTTTTTATTAAAGTTTGTAAACTCTTCGATATCTTTACTTTAAGATTTACTTTCTCTCCAGATACATCTAATTTCTTATCTATATCTATAAAATGTTTCTTCTTTTTATTTCCCATTTTTTATCACCTTTGTTTATTGGTTTTCAATTTACTTCTTTGTTTTGACTTAATTACTGATGGGGCGAGAGCCCAAAGGGCGACTCGAGCCCCTAATTTAAGAAACTGTTATTTCTTCTTCACTTCCTTCTCTTTCTTCTTAAACAATAACTCTACTTCATCTTATTTCTATTAATGCATAATATGACATTTGTAAAAAACTAAATTTATGCATTTCTTCAACAAACACTTTAATTGCTTCCTTTAAACAATTTGCTTTAAATGTAATTAAAGGAACACTTATTGGTTTCTTATTTCTCCCTTTAAACAATCTCTTCCCTTCTTCAGTTAGAATTATCTTATATTTCTTCATTTCCCCAATTTCCTCCATTTAATATTAGATAATTTATCTTATGCCTTTAATAACTCTTTTATCCTTTTCAATATTACTTCGTCAAACTCATTTATATTATTTAAACATATAGAATCAGAAAGCATTTCAGCTTCTTGTTCATCTTTTGCTTCAACTATATTAAATCCACATTCTCTTGAATATGTTACATATTTCATTTTTCCACCTTATAAATGTTTAAATCTCCTTCCATTACATAAGAAGCTATCAGTTCTCTATCTTCTTTCTTTGTTTTTCTCCCTGTTGCCCAACTATGAAAATCAACTAATGCTTGTATTATTTGATTTTCATCAAATCTAAAGTTTAATAATTTCTTATTCATCTTTATCATTCTTGTACCTCCAAAAACTTATAAATATCTTTTGTATTATCAAAAGTTACTTTGTTATTACGTTTAAATTATGGTTGTATTTTCTATCATCTTTTTTAGACCCATCAGTTCTTCAGGCGTTAAAACTATACCATTTTCCATATTATGCTTATATTCATCAAACTCTTCATAGGCTAAAGATTTATCGCTATTAACATCAAGTTCATCTATTCTGTCAATACTACTATAAGACCAAACTAAGATATAATATCTTTTTGTCATTCTTCAACCTCCAAAGATAAAATATTGTTTGTATAATCAAATAACTTTCTTAATTTATTTGTTTCTAATACAAACCCTCCATGTTTTACATTTAATAATTTACCTTTATGATTTGTTTCTTTTCCGCTACGGTTATATTTAATCTTAATATTCTTTCCCTCAAACTTCTTTATAAGAGGGTTTAAATTATCATATTCAGGCAATTCTATTTTATTCATCTTATTTCTCCTTATGCACAATTATTTTAATACTTTCCTCAATCCATTCTTGAGGAATATTTTCATGTAACATCATTTGTAATTCTTCTTCTGTTAATCCAACTTTTATTATTTTCATTTTTCACACCTTATAATTCCTTTAAAATAACTCTTTTAATAACTTCCCACCATGTTATTTCTCTTTCTGTTTCCTCTATCATTGCTTTATGATACATCACTTTAGAAGCATAATATATAAATATTATAATTATTAATATCTTACATATAATCATAATAATCTCAATTATCTTCATTCTTTACATTTCATAAGTTCTTCTAATAACTCTTTTTTATCTTCTTCTGTTTGAATTTTACGTAACAAATAACCAAATATTGTTCCAATTAATATTAACGTAATAATAAAACAAATCATATGAATAACAGATATACACTCTCCTCCAATTACATTTAAACATTCTTTCATTTTAACTCCTCTTTCTCTTTATTAAAACTCTTTAAATCTTCTTCAACTTCTTCAATTCCATCTCCAAATCTTGGGTTAATTACATCATTTTCCATTTTTATACCTCTATTTCTATATCTTCTGTCCAAGCTTTTTCTGTTATGATATACCCTAACCTATTCATAGGGTGATATCCATTTATCAGATAAAGCTTTGAACCTTCTCCATCTATAACAGTCCATATCTTATTTTTATCCTGTTCTTTAACTCTTTTTATTTCTTCTCCATAGGTTTCAAACATATATCCGTCTATTGGAGCCCCTTCCACCTTGTTCTTTATAGGTTTAAACTTCTCTTCAAACTTTTCAAAAGTTATTTCATTCATCTTGTATCACGGTCTATACTTTGAATCATATTCCAGATTTTCTCATGTATATCCACACTCATCTGTTTTCTGTTTTCAGGGTCTTCTGCAAAATTCTTTAACCACTCTTTTATTGTTTCAACATCCATTTTGATTTCCTCCGATTGAGTTTAATATCTGCGATAATCGCTATTATACGATAGTTCCGAAACAATCTTGCGAGGATAGTACTCAGGGAATGCAGTATTCGGATTACTCCTTCCTGCCTCTTCCGTATGTTCCCCTCCTTTCGCATTGTTTCGGAATTTTGTATAATATATACTATACGAACTTAGGCAAAAACTAAGCCCATTAACTATCAAACCTCATCTTGATTGGTAATCTTCTTCTTATATCATCAGCTATTTCAATCCAATCTTGGGCAATCCTTGATTTATCTTTCTTATGTCTGCTTACACCAATTTCCATAGCATAATGAATTGCTTCAAGTTCTTCTGATGTAAATTCCAAAGTTATTTTCTTTAATTTCATTAAGTATCACCTCTTAGGGCTTAGTTTTTGATTGAGTTTAATATTTATTAATGGAAGTCGTGTTCCAATCTTTATTACACCATCTATTTAATCCATGATTTGTTTTCATGTGATGTATCATAGCTTTAAAAGCATCACCAATTTTAGGATAATCTTTCATTGTTATTTTACATCCGCATTTCTTACATATATATTCATTAATCATATTCATCACAATTTCCATTAATATCTAAAGATTATTAGGCGAAGCTTGAGTTTCGGAGTTGATCTTCTTAAACATAATCATTCTTAATTGTCTGAACCCATCCATCGCAAAACATCTTCCATCAAAATCAGTTCCTTGATTCAAAAAATCATGTTTTGTTTCACTCCCACATTTGAGATAACCTTCCATCTCTCTAAACCATCTCTTAATATCTTCTGGTTCAGACATATCGTATCTTTTTGGTTTTTTCATATTCTATCAACTCCGAAATTTCGCTTAATATATACTACACGAACTTAGGCATTACAGCCTTTGTGTTGTTTAATTTCTGTTGTTTGAGTTCTCCTATAACTGTGTTATGTGTTAGTTTCATCTTGGGTCTTCCCATATATACCCACATTCTTCTCTTATTCCTAATCCTAAATCAAAGGGTATATAGTCTTTTGCTCTTTTCTTTGCTTGTTCTTTAGTTGTCATCTTGTATCACCCTTAAGTTCTTTCTGTTCATTATAGCTACCTTTTCTGATTGAGTTTAGCAATCTCTCTTTTAGCCTTTTCTATTAAATCATCATCAAAGTATTTTTCGTAATCACCATTATCTGCTGATTCACTTCCGTAATTATCACTACACGAATCTAATGCTTTTTTACATATTTTTAATACTTTGATTAATTCTCTTTTTAATACCATTTTGTTTACCTCCTTTTATTATTTAATCCTTAAGAGAAAGGGCTCACGAAGTGTGCCCCTTTCTCTCTTTAATTATATTATTAATCCACTATTCTTATCTCTGTCAAGAGTGCTGTTAAAGCTCTGGAACTCTCTTACTCCTCCTTTTCCAGTAAAGATAGTGGAATCATAATCTCTTTCAGTAGAGATTCCTAGCTCTTTTTCACTTAATCTATGCATCTCTTCACAAGCTAGTCTCATGTTTCCATTTCCATATCTTATTCGAATAAATTCGTCTATATTCATACCTGTTTCCATTTCTTCGCTGTCCATAAAGTCTTCTATAACTTCATCAGGGATAATATAAGAACAATTTCCTTTTCCTGAAATTGGAAAGTTTGCTCTTTCATTGTATCTTCTTTCTGAATGTTCTTCAGGTAATTTGAAATACTTTTTCTTTGGATAAAGTTGTAATTTATTCATTGTTTATCATCTCCTTTATTATATCTTGTTGTGTTAAAAAACTGATGTTTTATTATTAAAACATCTTCTTTATTTAACCCAAGTATATCTCTTATGTAATTCATTTTATATACTTCCTTAGAAAAAACTCAAACAGAGACACTTGCCTCTGCTTTTTCTTTATTGTTACTAGAAGACTCTTCTTCTCTTGGCTTGTCAAAGTCCTGTTTATTGAACCTTTTTAAGCACTTGTGCATAAGGTCGTAATAATCTTCAGGAACTATATTTAATCTGTAATCATTGTAATCAGTCTTGCTTTTATAATCTCTTATAAAAGTCTTTAATGCTATTGACTGATTCTCGAACTCTTGTTCGTTTATAGTCTCGCCTTGCGAGTTCTTTGTCACTCTAGGTGTTATCTGATTTGTGCACTCTATTGAAACTACTACGAACTTACCTGCTTTTTTATCAAGAATCGATTCTGAGATTCTCCAAACAGGTTTATATTCTTTTTTTCCATATTCAGTTGTTGTTTGTTCTGACATTTTTTACTCCAAACGCATTTTAAGCCTAGCGTTAATGGCTAATTTAATTAATAGAGGGAATTATTTTTCCCTCAGAAGGAGGGAAAAATAGTGACCTTCTTAGTGTAATTAGCTTTTAGCTTGGCTTATTTTGTTTGGAGTTCTTTGTCATATTCAAACAGCATCTTAATATCAGAAAAAATTAATCTTAGTTGTTTCTTTATTTATAGTGTTCTTAGATATCACCTAAATTTACTTCTCTTTTATGAAATAATAGCGATGTAAATAAAATTGGGAGTATCTTGTAATTCATTATAAGATCGGTTGGGAAAGAAAATTCATTTTCTTTAGGGGTAAATCCGTCTCAGGATTTATGGTAGTATTTCTTTTCTATATCAGTTAAATATATATTATACTTCTTCGTTTCATAATTGATGAAAAGAAGAAGTTATTCTAGGAAACAGGTCTTTTCTGAAAAGAATAGACCTAATTTATATGATAGATTCATTACTATAAGAGCAAGTTCTGAAGAAATTGATCTTATTGATAAGATTGTTAAAAAAAAGGGTTTTAAGAACAGATCAGAATTCATCGCTATCTGTATACATTCTTACTTTGATAAGGAATCCGCTTCCCTTTAAATATCAACTTATATGTATCTTTATTAGTTTTTAGAGCATATTGTCTTGCTCTAATCTTAGATTTCTTGTGTTTTGGCTTCTTTTTAGTATGATAAGTATATATAAACTTCCATAATCTTGGCTTTATTTTAGTTTCTATCCATTTACCCATAATCACATACCTTTAATCCTTTCATACTCTCTTTTTCCTTATTATTCTTCTCTATTATACGTCCCATTTCTGAAGAATCTGAAAACTTACTCTTATTCCAATCTTCAAATGTTCTATATTCTTTTAAATCTTCATATTGTTTAGCAGTCATTAATTTTCCACTTTTCTTTGGAAACTTCTTTAATTCTCTTGAAGAACTCTCATCATTATTTTCTTTATCCCAAACTAGAGCATTATTTAGATTAGAAACATCCATTGTCTTCATCTTTGGATGGCTTCTCTTTGCTTCAGGATAGTTTATATGTTTTACTTCATCTCTTAAGTCATTTAGAATATTCTCTTTCGGATTATCCTGTGCATATTTATTAAAAGGCTTACAATCCCATCTGTTTACCTTACCGTCACCATCAAAATCAAGATGTTTATATCTCCCAGACTTACCTACTTTCCATGCTTTATTATAATATCTCTTAGAAAGTGCTTTAGCTTTACCTGTAATATAATATGCTTTTCTTCTTGACATACCTTTCCTGAGCATACTTTTATAAAGTCTGCTCATCTGTCTTGAGTTAATACCTTTTCCTTTTCGCATTTCTCTTTCTTTTTAGTTCTTCTAAAAACCTTCTTTTCTTGTATAATCTTCTTCTCTTTGCTTCAGTCCTTCTTCTTGATAACTTATTAAACCTAGAATCAGCCCTTGCTAATTGTGCTTTCTTTGATCTAAATAATCCTTTACTTTTCATGGCTTTCTTATGAAACTCTCTTTTAGATTGACCTCTTTTAGCTTGATTTAAGAGCATCCTTCTAAATTCCCACTTACTCATTCCTTTTTTTATCATTTTTAGTTATACCTGTTATATCTCCACCCTCTTCCATTATATCTTCTCCTCTTTCCACAAGAACCTCTTCCACCTCTTCCAAACAACCTTCTATTCTTGTTACGTCTGAATATTCTTGTTCTTCTTCCAAAAAACCTTCTTCCAAAACTCATATTTCTTCTTCTCACTTTTTATACCTTTTTTTTGACTTTATCCACTTTTCTTTAGGTAACTTAAATGCACCTTGACCTTTGTAACCATTTATAGTAACCTGATAACCGTTCTTAGTCTTTTTTACTGACTCATTTGCATTAATGTTCCATGCTAGTTTACTGCCTTTTGGCATCCCTGACTTATTTGGAGCAGGTCTTGCTCTCTTCTTTACCTAATATATAGTAAACTTATTTCCGTTATCTACTGTTCTTAGATGCCTGTAATTCCAATTATGCTTTCCACCGACTTTCATTCCTTTTTTCATTGTGATAATAATGCCCCCTCAATTAAGAGGGGGGAAGTTGATTAATGGGGGGTGTTAGGGACTCATTTTAGAATTCCCTGAAACATTAATATAAAAACATAAGACTTAGTATCTCCTACTTCGTCTGCTTCTACTTCGTCTATTTCGTCTGCTTTTAGTGTACCTTTTAACTCTATAAGTAGTCTGACCACACTTTGTAGCATACAATTTAGCTAGTCTCCTTTTAGACATCTTCCTCGCCGCTCTGTATGCTTTTCTAGCAACTTTACCAGCAACTCTTCCAGCTATTCTTTTCCTTGCCATTTTATATTCCTCCTTTTAGTTTATCAGAAATAAAAACATGGACTATACATACATTAAAAATACATATAACTATAGAAACATAGATGCTTATAGATAACAACAAACTTTACTTATATTTAAAGATACCTGATATGATAAATTAGATATTTCTTATTTCCATAGTCTCTTCAAGATGTCTTACAAACTCAGAAGGTAAAACCTCCTCTATATATGGAGGATATTTGATTCTTCTTCTTGGAATACCTTTTAATGATACTTCATTCTTAAAAAACTTACCTACTTTCTCAAACTTACCGGTCTTTAGAGCCATCTTCATAGTAAATAACTGCCTTCTTTCTACTTTACCGTTCTCTCTTAATGATTTAAGATTAGCTGTACCTCTCCTTATACCATTTGCCTTTATCTCGTCTCCTACCCTATGAAAACACTCATTTTCAAAAAACTCTACAGGCTTATCTATAGCCTCTACCTTCCATTCTCCTAACTTCTCTCCTATCTTAAAGTTCTTTATATGATCCTTATTCTTAAACATGATTGAATCAGTAGCACAATATAATAAATCCTTCGGCGGAATCTTGATTAAGTGTTCATATAGATAATCTCTTGAATAAGCAGTTATATGAGCATAGATTATAGGATGAGCATTTTTCGAAAAACCTTTTGGATTAACCTTCTTTTCTATTATATAATCACCTGTTTTAGAAACCATTGTCTTTAGACTGAACCCTTCTTTTGCATATTTAGGCATATCTTCTCTTCTTATTATCTTCCTTATCATCCGATTATCTCTTTGTATAAACTTTCCTGTGGTTCCGTTCATTATCAATTTAGCTATAGGCTTTAGATTATCTATATTCTTACTCTTGATCTTATATAATCTATTGTAAAAAGACTTGAACAGATTAAACGGTAACTTTTTATAAACCACAGCTTTATCCATGCTTATTAACTTATATCCATACTTTTTAATTGCGTTCCTTAATTCAAATATAGTCCACACTCCTGTAAGAGTCACATCAGTAGGGTATATCCTCTTATTATTATAGTTTATAGGTAAATAGCCTACATAAGCCTTAGGAGACTTTACAGTAGCTCTCACACAACCTAATTCATTTAATATATCTTCATCTGGAAACTCTATTACTTTCTCTGTCATTGGATCAGGAAAGTCTCTATGTACACAAACAAATGGATACGCACTATTTATATCCAACTTACTTGCCTTAAAAACCCCATTATCCATAGCAAATCTTTCTAATCTCCCTCCTCTGCAACAGGCTTTCACAAACTCAGGCTCTTTAGTAGGAGATCTTATCTTCCCTCTATTCCATAAAAAATCATATTGGCTATACTCTCTTCCATTCTTTATTATCTTTTCTTTTGAACAAACATATTGAAGCAAATTATATCCTAACTTTGAAATCGTTATTGGATTTCGTGGATTATAACCTAGTTTACTCATGCTTTCCATCAGATAAGACCACGCTTTCTCTAATATGATAACATCATTCTCGCAATACTCTTTAACATCATCCAAAGAATATACACTTTTAGGCATCTCCATTTTACTATGACCTATTATTTCTCCTAACTTAGCAAGACTCATACTAAAAAAATTCATTGAATCCAAAAACCTTGCATGTTTGTCTCTCTTCCTGTTCCTTTTACATAATGGACACTTGAATTGCACAAAATAATCATTAACATCATATTCTCTCATAGACACCTTACAATAAGGACACTTTGGAGCATCTTTCCTAAAACCTTCTACTTCTTCTTCTGTTAACTTCTTCCTAAAATCCATTATAAATGGTATATCCCTTATAATGTCCCACCTGTAAGTGTTATGTCTTTCTCCTTTAGTCAGATAACAGATATCATAATTCCAATAATGATTGATCACTATAGTCTGTCTCCCTCTCTTATGATCAGAATTTATCTGCTTCTCTATGAAGCTTCTTACATCTTTTATCTTATCTCCTTTCTCAAAATTAAAAAACTTAGACTTCTTATTCCCCTTCTTTCTCATACAAACTAATTTAACATCATTTGCATCATCATAACTAGGTCTATACTTAAAGTCGTCTCCTCTCTCCAAAGCTTCCGAATCATGAAACAATATTGTCATCTTTAATTAAAGTAAAAAGAAGGTTATAATAATACCAGACATAAATACAATTAATATAATACTACCAATAAATTCTTCTTTTTCTTTTTCACTCCTCTCTTTATCCTTTAAATTTATAAATCTTCCCAAAACTTGATTATAAAGCAAAACAAATAGATACACTTCCTCAACAATAGGAAAAATCATCCATGAAACTATCATAAAAGAAATAATTATGGGAATTACTAAATAAACCCCATTTAATCTAGGTAAAACTAATGATAACATAAACAATAAACTTATACCTGATAAATTTCTAACTAATAATTCAAATAACCACCCAAAACAATACTTATCAAAATGACTATCTTTTCTATTATACATCTTCCACCTCTTCTTCAAAGACATTAAAAGCCATCATACTACAAAAAACAGTTAACCAAATAAAAAACAAAAAAAGATCCACCTCCCACTTTAACTTATTGGTCAAAGACCATGACAACTTTATAATCAAACAAAACCCTAACAAAAATATCAGACTATTAGTCCACTTCAAGAACTTATGTCTTATCTTTAATCTATCCTTTCTTCTGATATTTTTACTTCTTCTCCTTTCCATTTTACCCCCATCCATACTCTTTCAGACCTTTTCTCTCCTTTATCACATACAAAAGAACCCCACCCCTCTTGGTACATCTCTTTCATAAACTTAGTTATCTCCTTGTTAGTCAGGGATCTGTGACTATGGTCTCTCAACCATCTATTTGCTTTTGTATTAAACTCTCTTTTAGAGATATAATGATCAGAGTTCTCATCTAACTCATCTTCTATAAACACACTTAAAGGATTACTTAACTTCTCATATTTCTCCCTCTTCTTATCAATATCCTTTTCTTTATCAAATATCCCTTCCTTAATCAACTCTTTAAGTAATCTTAAACACTTACATGCAAGATTATTAAACTCATAATCAGGTATGCTTCCCAGAACATCATACTTCTCTTTAAACTGATTTGGAAAATCAACTATATTTACTCTTCTATAAAAAGAATCAGTTTTATCTAATGTAGGTGGAAGCGAATTCGCACTTATGGTTACTTTAGCATAATTCTTATAATTAAAAACCCCCTTATTCTTAAACTCCACAGGTATTGCATCTCCTCCAGTTGCACTCTTAAACGTAGCTGTATTACTTATTTTCCCAAAATCTGATTCAGGCATCAATACACTTAACTTCTTGTATAATATAGAAGTACCAAACCTTCTCCCAAAAACTGTCTCATAATCCCCAGCAGAATAATTGTTATCTCCTATAAACCTTCTCAAAAGATCTATAAACGTACTCTTTCCATTTGAACCATTACCTATCAATATAAATACTCTATGAATAATATATTCAGGTAACATCTGATATGCTATCCATTGATACATCTTCTTCGTATTCTCTTTTCCTACCCATTCAACCATAAGGCTGTCTATTGTAGGAGTCTCCTCTGACTCTCCTACCTCCCACTCTATTGGATTAAAACAAAAATAATCAGGACTCGCATCCATCTCTTCTCCAGAAGCTACATCTACGATTTTACTCTTTATCTGTACTTGTGTATTCCTCAAATCTCTTGGTCTCTTCTTTCTTGAAGCCATCTTTAATGCAGTTATTATCTGAGAATTTATCATCCTTTGGCTTATATTAGCTATATCTGTTTCTTCATCAATAGAAATAAGAATATCTGTTTCATCAACCAATTCCCACTTAAAGTCTTCAAAGTTCCATCTATACCATAACTTATTATCATCATAATACAAAGGCACTTTCTTAAGCACTTCTTCCATCTGTCTATCTAGATCAGCTATATTTCTTATCTCTCCTCTAAACACCTTTCCCATTTCTATCACCCTCTAACTTCTTATTTAACTTAATCAGATCTCTCTTTAGATACTCTATCTTTACTTGGATACTCTTCATCAGCTTCTCTATATCTTCTCTCATTGGTAACTAATGTCACAAGTTATATGTTTAATCGTGTCACTTTTCCCATTATAATTCTCAATCTCAACATTCGATACCCTAAGGCTACTTAATTTCCTCTTAAAATCATTTACTTGATTCTGTATCGTATGAGACTCTATATCTTTACCTATCCAATAGTTTGCAAACCCCTGTACATGTTCTGGCAAAGTACAAACCACATGTAAAGAAGCCACAATACCTGTGTCACCCATCAGATGAAGAATAGCATGAGTCTCTGGCTGATAGATAACTTCTGCATATTTCATAGCCTTTTTCATAGTATTCCCTTTTATCTTCCCTTCTGAAAGTACTGAATAATAACTGGAAACCGCTTCTCTATCTGAAATATCATTATACTCACCTGTCCTTTCCCCTATTTCAAAGAAAGCATGATTTACTCCCTCACCTGTGCTTCTCTTTATATCAGACTTCTTCATATACTTCTCTATCTCTCTTCTTACCTTCTTCTGAGTATCTTCTATACTCATCCTAGACATTCTTATGTAATCATCTGTATTCATTTTCTCTCACCTTTTCTTATTTCAATATCTTCAAGATTGTACTTCCTTTTTATCCTTTCAAGATCTTCATCAATACTGATATCTCCTAATTCAACACCATATTTCTTACAAATACCCATTATGCTCTTTCCGATCTCATTGTTCCCTATGGACATATACTTCGCATATAACCTAGCTAAATTCCTATACTTTTCTTCTTCTTTTTCTATCTGTTCATCATATATCTTTATCTCCTTCTTCTTCATGTTCTCTTGCATAGAAGACAAAGGCTTCTTCCTCTCTTTTATCAAGTCTCTATACGAATTCCATCTAGTTACTACTAGATCTATCAAAGACTGAGCCCATTTATACACAAGTTCTTCACCAACTATACTATACACAGAACCAACTTCTCTGGCACTATCTCTTACCCTACACTTTGTAAGATTTCTGTCTGAATGACCTATCATAGCCAGATTTCTACATTTGATGTAAGTTAATAATACAACTAAACCTTCTTCTAACTCTCTCACATCTCTTATCAGATCTTTCTCCACTAATTCAATAGCATAAAACTTCTTCAGCCTGTATAAATTATACCAATACTTCTTCAAAACCTCTTCTACATTAAATACAAGATTACCTAAATAAAACGGTCTATGAGAAACAGGATCATTATAAAACAGCTTACACAATGTCTCCTTCTTATCCTCATCTTTCTCTAATACTTCTAATATTATCAATGCACTATTATCGTACTCTGAACTTGGAGTACACATGATAGTATGTATAAACTTCTGTGCACAAACATTTGCCCTAAACTGAAACATCTTCTCTTCTATACTAGACTGAGCCCCAGTTTGAGCCAAATGGGAAAACTCATCTATCGAAGCACAAACATTATATAAATCAGGTCTTCTCGCTACCCTTAAAAACTCTATCTGGTTAGCAGAGATTAATCCAAACATGTTCTTCTCATCAAAAGTAGTCTTAAACCCTAAATCTCTTATCATTTTATTTATCAAATACATCAAAAAGAAACCTAATGTACTCTTTCCTTTAGTAGTCTGTGCTTTAATCAATATAGACAAACATTCTCTCTTCATCAACTTCTCTCTTATTCCCTTAAAAAATATTCTCAACATATCTTCTCTTGAAAAAGACTGCCTTATATCCATCTCATTCATAGCTCTATCTTTTACATATTGATATTGCAACTTCAAAGCATCTGCTGGAACTTTCTCATTTTCACTCATCATTCTGGCATACCTCCTAAATCTCCTCCTCTTGGCTTGAATATCTGTTTCAATATTCTCTTCAACAAAACCTTCCTATCTTCTATCTCATCCATAAACACACCAAAGTCCTTATAACCGTAAAAAGGCACACGCACCTTCTGATACTGTGGTAACGGCTTGTAAGCATTAGAGATAATATATCTTAGATCGACTTTTACATTTATCCCATACTTTACTATATCAATAATAGAAGCAACATCTATGGACTCTCCCCTAAACTTTATCAAAGGAAGATCATATCCCTCTTCTTTAGCATCTTCCCACTCAACCTTAAGAAGCTCATACAACTCATTTAATCCCATAGTGTCTATACGACTAAAAATATTCTCTATCTCAGACTCGTTCTTCCCAGTCATTCCTCTCCCTCACCTTTTCCACTCATTTTATCATAGATTCTCTGTGCTATTGACTGAGCCTCTTCTTTTGCTTCCTGTTTCTCTTCCTCTTCTTTCTCCTGACTTCCCTTTACTAACAGATTCAAAATAAAATTCCCTTTCTTATTTCTCTCAAGAACAGCCAAAGACAATGGCTCTATCATATACGACCTAAAAAGATTATCAGCAGAATCTTTTATCTTCTTCTTCTCTTCATCATTTAAACCTACTTTCTTATAACTTCCATCTTCATTCCTATCCCAATCTTTCTTCTTATTATCCCAATGATACTTCTTAGCACTTTGATAAGCTATTAATGTATTCCTTGCAAAGTAAGCATCCTTAAGCATATCAGCGATATACTCCTTCTGTTCTTGGCTAAAACTCGCTAAAACAAAATCAGAACCTAATACTTCTTTTATCTGATTTTCAACATTTTTCAGATTATTTACTAATTGAAGTCGATCATAAACCTCCTCTTTCTCTTCTTTATAACTCCTCTTCTCCTCCTTATCATCCTCCTTAGGAGACTCAATAACTATTCTAGGAGCTACAGAACTAATATCCTCTACAATCTCAGCACTTCCCATCTGTAGAAACCTCCACTATCTTCTTCTTTAGAAACATTGGATCAACCTCTCTTGGCAACTCTCCACATTCATGATGAAGAATCACCTTCCTCTCTTTATCGTAGATAAAGTCTTCATCACAAGAAAAACACTTAATCCCTGTTAATTCATACCTATCCCCAAGAACAGGCTTCTCTGGTTCACTATATTTAAGATAACTCATTTTAATCCCCCTCTAGAGACTTCCAAGAAACAGAAATAAAACCGATTAGTAGCCCATTTTCATATTAGACAATCTAATCCCAAACTTAGCCCTTATAATAAACTACAACCCACACCTGCTTATAAGCCTACCTGATATAGCCCTTACTCCTAAGAAAACATAACACGTCATTCATAGACTCTTCCCTTAACTGACTCACTTTCCCCTTAAGTTGATTCAACTCCTCTTTAGTCCTATTTAACTCTTCGATTAAAGGAACTTTCTCACTCTCAATAACCTTTTTATTTATTGACTCATCATCAACACCTTCCCTATCTATATACCTTTGAGGCATATCCGAACTCATGATCCACCCATATCTTTTACACATCTGATACTGACTTAACAGATGACAATAATAAGTAGCAGAACTATGCCTCAACAAATGAGGAAATACATTCTTATTCAAAAACATCCTTCCTGTTCTCTTTATTACCTTCGAAACCGCAGGTTTGCTTAAACCTATCAAAGGCTTACTTGTACCAATCTTATCCTGATTAGACTCTAACCATCTCTTAAGTAGGGGAGTAGTCTCAGACAAGGTTAAACCCACTGTCCTCAACTTAGTCTTACTTACCGTCACTCTTACTTTATAATAACCCTCAGCATCCAATAAATCATCCTTAATATCCTTAAACCTCACATTGACAAACTCATCATTCCTAAGACCTGCATCAAACATCACCTGCCAGATTACCTTATCCCTTAACTTAATATTATTCACTACTTTACTTACCTCATCTCTAGACAATGCTGGGACCTCCACATTATCATTATAATTAGAATAAAAAACAGATAGATCCACTTTACCAGTATACTTCAACAAAAGCTTAAGAAACTTCCCTTCTATGTCCTTCTTCACACTATCCTTAAAAGCATTACCTTTAACACCCCTTATCTCATCATTCATCAACTTAGCTCTAAAACTATCAACATCCCCCTCATTAATCTCCTCAAACCTCTTATCCATCTCCCTCTCAATTAACTTAAAAAACAGCCAATACTTCTTCTCAGTTGAACTACCTATTGGTCTTCTTGGAACTCCACAAACTACTTTCCCTAACTTCAGCTTATTTATCAAACCTCTTACCAAAACCTCATTTTCGAAATACTTAAATACTCTACTCCCACTCTTCTCATCACTTTCATCAACCATATAAACCCTAAAAAACACAATAATATAAAAAACCTTCCCAAAAAACAGACAAAAACAACACACTCCCATCGGAGGCTTACTATTCTTAAGATGGAAACAAGAGAAAGATATGAAGGATTGAGGAAAGAACACAATCTTCCTAAGTTTGAGGAGATGAATAAAGATTTTGAGATAATAGATACTGAAGAATCTTTTTTTATCCTAAGGGAGATAAGGAGAAAGATTGTCGAGAGGATACAGCTTTACTCAAAGGTGCTGGAGAGCATACTACATCCTGAAACAGGATTGAGTGACCTATATGAGTGCAAGCTTTTTACAGAGGAAGAGAAGGATAGAATATATACCCTTTACAAGAATATGATGGTCCTTGAAAAGGGTTCCTTAGAGACATCAATAGATGAGACTGACAAAAAGACAAGCGAGTATATCAATCTTGTTTTCAAGGAATGGGATGGAATAAAAAAAGAACTTTTCTGGATAACAAAAAAGCTAAAAAAAGGCTGGGAAAAAGAAGAAATATTAAAAGAAGATGTGGGGTATTTAGGATGATAAGAATATTACTGTTTGGCCCTCAAGGGGCAGGAAAGGGTACTATCGGAGCGATGATGGTAGATAAGTATGGCATTCCTCTTATCGGCACAGGACAGATGCTTAGGGATGCGATAAAAGAAGAAACAGAATTAGGCAAGACTGCAAAGGGGTATATGGACAAGGGAAATCTTGTTCCTGCAGAACTGGTCGCAGGCATAGTCAACGAGAGAGTACAGAAAGAGAACAAGGGATACATCTTAGACGGTTTTCCAAGAAATCTTGAGCAGGCTGAGATGTTTGACCAGATGGATGATGTGGATTATATCATTGTTTTTGAGGTTCCTAAAGATATGTCTCTCTATAGGCTAAGCGGAAGAAGAACATGCAAGGAATGCGGAGCTGTCTATAATGTAAATCCAGATGGATTTCCACATCCTAAGGAAGAAGGCAGATGCGACAAATGCGGAGGTGAACTTATACAAAGGGATGATGACAAGCCTGAGGCCATAGAGCAAAGGCTAAAGACTTATCAAAGAGAGACAAAACCTATACTTGAGAGATACAAACACAAGGTATTCACTCTAGACGCAACACTTCCTGTAGATCAGATATTTGAGAAAACCACCGAGATAATCGACAAGAAAGAAGCAAGAAAGTAATATTTTTTTTATTACATTATTTTTTTCTCCTTTTTTAGCTAAAGCAAAGTTTTATAAATAGTTCTCTAAAAAGCAAAATACTCAAAATGGCTGATGAGATAGAACCGACTGTGGATTTGAATAATAATGACATTGAGATAGAAGGATTTGCCCATGAGAAAGTCAGAAATATCTCTGATTCGGAACTGTGGCGTTTTCTAAGACTCCTACTTCCAGGGATGGACAAGCCCGTAATAGACGTAGAACCTTATGTGAAAGCCAGGAATGCACATATGTTCAAAGGAAAGATGCTGCAAAGCAGGAAAGGGCACAAAAAAAGAGATGTGCTTGTGAAAGTACATAAGCACGATTATGATCCTGCAAAAGAGACACACTGTCCAGAAAAGGCAGAGAGATTTAGAGATGAATTCAAGATACAACAAGGTTTGTCAGGGAAATGCGATAAGGTTGTGAAAATATATTCTTTTGGCAATTTGGGAAAAGGATATTATTTTGATATATATGAACCATTAAAGAAAAAGATAAAACAAAAAGATGCAGACCTTTTGTATACTGTTTCTGAATTTATAGAGGGATTCACACTGAAGCATATCTTAAGGAATGATGAAACAAGAAAGAGCTGCAGACTTATCAATAGAGTAAAATGGGCAGAGGATATTGTAGAAGCATTAAAAACTGTCCATGATGAGGGTTATGTGCACAGAGATATAAAACCGGATAACATTGTCATATCAAAACAGGATAACATGGCAAAACTTACAGATTTTGGGATTGCAAGGAAACAAGGATGTAACAAATACGATGAAAAACATACAATATGGGGGAATCCTTTTTACACACCCCCTGAGAGGATAATGGGCGAAACAGAAACAGATGCAAGATCAGATATCTATTCTTTGGGAGTGGTCCTTTATGAGCTGATTACAGGAAACCACCCTCTATCTGACGGTGAAAAAGATTTTAAGCGTATAATAGACCAGTCTTTAAAATCAAGGATCAATCCCATAAGGAATAGAAACAGATTTGTTCAAGGTCTTTGCGACATAACTGAGAAGTGTCTTGAAAAAGACCCCTCAAAAAGATATCAGTCTTTGGGCAATCTTAAGGTAGACCTTGATGATTATATAGTCAATCTAAGGAATATAACTAATTACTATTAAAAATATGTTCAATAATAACAGTTGCATAACTCCCTTTAGGAAGTGAGAATTCTAAGATTGCCTTGTATCTGTCTTTGTTTAGCTCATCTTTATCAGGGACTGCTGTGAAGTTTTCAGGAGTGATATACATATTTCTTTCTGAGCCTTCTTCAGAAAGCTCGGGCATCTGTTTTATTATGAAATCTCTTTGTGTTATCCCTTGCTGCATCATTATCTTTCTTATCATAGGTCTCAGGTCCTTGTTCTTTATCTCTGTACCAAATCCCATGATCGGGATTGATTCATTTTTGTAGGGCATTGTTTTTGAATATTCATCTACTGTTTTGTTCCAGATATAGCTTTGGTATGCATGGATAAATATCTTTCTTGTCTTTAAAGGGAGTTTTCTTAATGCTCCCACATAATCTCCAGGATTATCTTCCACATAGTATCTTACTTCTTTGTTGTCCATAAGCTCAACAGCTTTTTTGAAATTTTTCTTGACCAATGATTTTCCTATCTCTGCGTTGTTTCTACTAAATCTTTGAGGCCCGAAATAATTTATTATATTTTTAGGATTCCTAAGCCGAATCTTTTTTGAATCAAGATCCCTTATCGTTATCATGAACTTGTTTCCTTTCAAGTCTCCTAATGAGATCGGTCTGCTGCCCTGGCCAATATATTTTAGTGTGATGTCTTTTAAGTTAAGTTTCTCTATCCTTTCGGGCTTTATGTGCCTTATAGAAATCATCTGTTCTGTGACTGCCCTTTTATCTTTGTTTCCTGCAAACCCTATATTTTTCAAAGGAATGTTCAACTTTGAGGATATTGTCTGGAGTGCTTTGATAGTAGTATAGTCTTTTTTAATGAGCATAAAATAGGCATATTCCCCTCCATCGTCCAATTCAAACTTAGGAATCTCTTTTACTATAAAATCTTCAGGAATCTGTTTTATCTTATACATATGCTTAGACCCTATAAAAACAATAAGGTTTAAAAATATTGTTAAAATTTCGATATTATCAGGCGCCTGTAGCCTAGTCTGGCAACGGCTTGTCCGTTGGATAAATAAGGCGTTTCCCTCCTATAGGATATCTTAATATCCTGCGGTGAGGAAAAGATCGAGAGTTCGAATCTCTCCAGGCGCGTTTTTCCTAAGAATGATAAATCATCTGCATATAAAAGAGGCATCAAGGATATTTGCAAGAAGCTTGAAAGTAAGGTTTAAAGGGCCAAAGAAATATCAGGGGAATGCCGAGCAGATATGCAAAAGTATCGTTGAAGACTGCTGGAACGGCAGGTATTTTCAAGTTTCAGCAGGGCATTTCAATGAATTCTACATAAGGGATTTCGGATGGTGTATTGATTCTTTGTTGAAACTGGGATATAAGGAAGAAGTCATAAAAAGCCTTGAGTATGCTCTTAAAATATATGCAGAAAATGACAGAGTTGCAACAACGATAACTTTCCAAGGGAAGGTGCTTGATGTTTTTAGTTATGCTCCTGATTCTCTTGCTTTTCTGATAAGAAGTTTAAGGGTTTCGGGAGCAAAGGATATTGTGGATAGATATACTCCTTTTCTTACAAAAGAAACAGAGAGATGCTTTGATATCTGTTTTGATAAGAATGATGGCTTGGTCAGGGAAGATGTTAATTTTAGCAGTATGAAGGATGAGGCAAAAAGAAAAAGCAGCTGCTATGACAATGTGATGGTCGCTATGCTTTCTGAAGAACTGGACAAGCTAAAACTGCATAATCCATTTAAAGAATATGACATCAAGAAAAGGATAAAAGAAGAATTCTGGAATGGAGAATATTTTTATGATGATCTGAAAAAGAAAGAGATGATAACCGGAGACAGCAATGTTTTTCCTTTCTGGACAGGGATATTTCAGGATAACAATATGCTGAAAAAGTGTGTTAATGCAATCCAAAAAGATGGGTTGGATATGCCTTTTCCTCTTAAATACAGCCGAGACAGGTCAAAAGAGAGCAAGATGAATGCTGTTGCTTTTTTTGCAGGAGATTATGAACATGATTGTATCTGGATGCATATGGGGCCTTTGTATATAAAGTCAGTCAGGAAGATCGATGCAGAAAAAGCAAAAGAGTATAAACTAAAATATAAAGAAATTATTGAGAAGCACAGAAACTTTCTGGAAGTTTTTGACAAGGACGGGAAGCCGTATAGAAATCTTTTTTATTATACTGATGAAAGTATGCTTTGGGCTGCTAATTATCTGACATTATAAAATAAGAAAAAAGATAAAAAAATAAAGAATTTTTATCTGCTGCTGATGGCTGCCTGGGCAGCTGCAAGCCTTGCGATAGGAATCCTGAAAGGCGAGCATGAAACATAGCTCAATCCTACCTTGTGGCAGAATTCTATGGATGAAGGCTCTCCACCGTGCTCTCCACAGATTCCCAGTTTAAGGTCAGGCTTTACTTTTTTTCCTTTTTCTGCAGCCATCTTCACAAGCTGGCCAACTCCGTCCTGATCAAGAGCCTGGAAAGGATCTTTTTCATAGATGCCTTTTTCCTGATATTCTTTCAGGAACTTGCCTGCGTCGTCTCTTGAAAAGCCGCACGTCATCTGAGTAAGGTCATTTGTTCCGAATGAGAAGAAATCAGCATGTTCTGCAATTTCATCTGCTGTCAATGCTCCCCTTGGAACTTCTATCATAGTACCTATCTTGTAAGGCTTATCTGCAAGGATATCTTCGCATGCTTTTTTAACGACAGCTTTCTGATCTTCAAATTCCTTTACATTTCCAACTAAAGGTATCATTATCTCAGGGATAGCGCCTGTCTCTTTTGCTGCCTGACAGATAGCTTTTGCCTGCATCTCTGTTATCTCTGGATAAGAGATTCCAAGCCTGCAGCCCCTATGACCAAGCATAGGATTGAACTCATGCAGGTCAGAGATCTTTTGTTTTAGTTTTTCAACAGGAACATTCATATCCTCACTTATTTCCTGAATGTCTTTTTCTTCCTGAGGAAGGAACTCATGCAATGGCGGATCAAGAAGCCTGATAGTTACAGGCCTTTCCCCCATAGCTTTAAACAATCCTACAAAATCTTCTTTTTGATAAGGCAGTAATTTATCAAGCGCTTTTTTTCTTCCTTCAAGCTCTTCTGAGAGTATCATCTCCCTTACTGCTTTGATCCTTTCTCCTTCAAAGAACATATGCTCTGTTCTGCAAAGACCGATACCTTCTGCTCCGAATTTGATCGCTGTAGAAGCATCTTTTGGAGTGTCTGCATTTGTCCTTATATTTAATGTTCTTAATGAATCAGCCCATTCCATAAGTGTTTCAAAGTTTCCTGCAAGCTTAGGATCTTTTGTAGGCAGTTCTCCCTGGATAACCTCTCCGGTCGAACCGTCCAGAGATATGTAATCTCCTTCTTTTACTGTAATGTCATCTACTGCGAATATTTTTTCCTTTTCATTAATCTTTATATCTCCGCAGCCAGCTACACAGCATTTTCCCATTCCTCTTGCTACAACAGCTGCATGAGATGTCATGCCCCCTCTTGCAGTAAGGATACCTTTTGCTGCATGCATACCTTCTATGTCTTCAGGAGATGTTTCGATCCTAACAAGGATAACATCTTTTCCTTCTTTTGCTTCCTTGTCAGCGTCTTCTGCTGAGAACACAACCTGGCCGACAGCTGCTCCTGGTGAAGCAGGCAGACCTTTTGCAAGAATTGTTGCTTTTTCTTTTGCGATAAGGTCAAGAGTTGGATGCAGTAATTGGTCAAGAGCATTGGGTTCAACCCTCATAACTGCTGTTTCTTTATCTATAAGGTTTTCTTCTACCATGTCAACTGCAATCTTAACAGCGGCTGTCGCTGTCCTTTTACCTGTTCTTGTCTGTAGGAAAAATAATTTACCTTCCTGGATTGTGAACTCCATGTCCTGCATATCTTTGTAATGTGCTTCAAGATTGTTAGCTATATCTATGAACTGCTTATAGCAGTCAGGCATAACCTGTTCAAGCTCGGTGATCGGCTTAGGTGTTCTTATTCCAGCAACAACGTCTTCCCCCTGAGCGTTCATAAGAAACTCTCCATATATCTTGCTTTCTCCTGTTGAAGGATTTCGCGTAAATGCAACGCCTGTTCCTGAAGTATCCCCCATATTTCCGAATACCATGGTCTGTACATTTACAGCAGTTCCCAATAATCCTGTTATCTCATTGATCCTTCTGTATGCTATTGCTCTTGGATTACTCCATGAGCCAAATACAGCTTCGATAGATTTCTGAAGCTGTATCTTAGGTTCCTGAGGGAAGTCTTCTCCTTTTGCTTCTTTTACAACCTTCTTGTATCTTTCTACAACATTTTTTAGATCTTCAGTATCAAGTTCAGTATCATTCTCTACACCTTTAGTGTTTTTGATATCTTCAAGAACTTCTTCAAATTTTGAATGAGCAACACCCATAACAACATCTCCAAACATCTGGATGAATCTTCTGTATGCATCCCATGCAAACCTTGGATTTTCTGTTTTCTTTGACAGTCCTTCTACAGATACATCATTAAGCCCCAGATTTAGCACAGTATCCATCATTCCAGGCATGGATTTTGCTGCTCCTGACCTTACAGAGACCAATAAAGGGTCTTCTGTGTCTCCAAGCTTTTTCCCCATGTTCTCTTCAAGCTTTTTCAGCTGTTCATCTACCTGGTCCTGCATGCCTTCAGGATATTCTTTTGATTTTGAGAACTCATGGCATGCTTCTGTTGATATAGTAAATCCTGGCGGTACAGGGACACCCATCCCTGACATCTCAGCAAGATTTGCTCCTTTTCCCCCAAGAATCTCCACTCTTTTTTTAAGATCCTGTATTTCTTCTTTTCCTTCTTCAAATGAATAAACATATTTTTTCATTTTAACATTCCCCCATTATATTTTATGAAATTCAGGTGTTTAAAGGTTATTTATAAGCTTTATGGAAAATTTATAAATAGATTACACTATTTATACTATATGAGATTAGTTGAGAGATTATTTGGGAAAAAGGAAAAAGAGCCTTTAAGGATTAAAGAGCCAATATCTTCTGAACTTGCTGAAAAGATAAAATCTCTCACAGAAAAGTTTGATAAATTGGGATATATTGAGGATAGTAATTGCATTATTCTTTCATATGAAGGAAAATATTTTGCAACATGTTATAATGAAAGGAGAGATATCTATAAAAAATGCAAATCAGATGTTCCTAGGGAACTGATAAAAGGTATAGATCAAGCATACAGACAATAGAATATATTACAATCTTATTTAAGATATAAATATCATGCATTTGTATCTTTTGAGCATTATATTATAATAACTTCTTAAGAATATAATCATTAACATTCTTATATCCTTTGAAAATCATCTCATGATTTTCTTTAGGATTTCCATAGCAGCTTTTCCATCTACCTTTCCCTGGAATCTTTTCATTACCATGCCCATGTAAGCTCCGATGCTTAGGCCAGGGTTTGAGTCTACTATCTTTTTTATCTCTTTTTCGAGTTCTTCAGAAGAAGCTGCTTCATATTTATCAAATGAGACAAATTTGTCTTTTGCATAATCCATTAATATATCTGTTACAACATCTTTACTTATCTTTTTTTTGTCTAATGCTTTGAATATCTCCTGAAACTCTTTTTCTGTTAGCGAAGATACATCAGTCTCATATTTTCTGCTTATCTCTTTTAAGGTAGATGTGAGTGTTGAGGCTATGAATGATGGTTTAATGTTCCTGAATTCTTTTACAAATTTTTCAAACATGTCTGCTTTGTTTGCTTTTGCAGTCAGAACAGCAAGATCATGGGTCAGGCCAAGTTTTTCATATCTTTTTATCTTGTGCTCTATAAGCTCAGAAGTTTTTATTTTTTTTATATCCACTTTCAATGGAATGACATCTGTTTCAGGATAAAGTCTTGCAGCACCAGGCATGGGCCTTAGATAAGAAGTTTTATTGTCAGGCTCAATTTTTCTTACATGAGCATCTTCTTTTTTGCTTAGTTTTTTTTGTCTCTGGATCTCTATCTCTATCACTTTAGGCATTGATCTTATATCCTGGAATCCTTTTATCTCAACGCGGTTTCTTTCTTTTATAGATACATTTACATCCTGCCTTATGGTTCCAAGACCTCTTTTGACCTTTCCAGTGCTTCTTAATATCATTCCGATCTTTTCAGCTGTCTCTTTTGCATGTTCTGGATCTTTGATGTCTGGTTCTGTGCCTATCTCTATAAGAGGGATTCCGAGCCTGTCGAGCCTGTATTTTATGCTGTCTTTTTTTTCTTCAATCTTTTGTGCTGCTTCCTCTTCTATCATTATGGTCGGAATCCTTACCTTGCCTTTTGATGTTTCTACATAGCCATCACAGGCAACCAATGCAGTCCTTTGAAATCCAGAAACATTAGAGCCGTCTATCACTGTCTTCCTCATAACCTGGATTTCGTCAACTATCTTTGCATTCAAAAGCTTTGAGACTTCTAATGCTATAGTCACTGCATCTCTATTTATTGGGTGAGGAGGTTCTTCATCCATCTCAACCAGGCAAGTGTCTTTAGAATCAGCTTCATAGATAAATTTCTTTGATTTGTTCATCTCATATTGTGCAGCTATATCTATCTTTCCTGTCTCGCCTGCAACAGCTCTTAGCCTTCTTTCAAATTTTACATCTGCCTTTGTATCTCTTAGATTAGAAGAAGGGCAGCTGCAGAATAACTTATTTGTATTTAACTGTTGATGAATCTCTATTCCGCATTTGAATCCTAATTTCTTATAGTCCATTGGATTTTGGTAAGATTATTAGTTTAAATATCTTTCTAAGAAGCTAATCGCTTAAGCAGCTTTTAACTCAAATCCAACAGCTTTGGGAACAAATCCATCTATCTGAGAATATGCTTTTAGTGTGTGGAGTTTTTTGATTCTCTTATTAAAATCGGCTTTAAAATTTATAGAATCTGAATACCTGGTGCTGTATGCCTTAAATTTTAGGAATGAAGTAGCCCTCAATAAAATCACCTATAAAGAATATATAAAGTATAGATGATATTTAAATCTTTCTGTTATAAAATGGAAAATATTGCAGAAATAAGCAACATTTAAATAAAATGTGGTATTCTATTCCATCATGGATATAAAAGATGAACAAATAATCCAAATACTGCTTAAGAATGCTAAATCATCAACCCAAGAGATAAGCAATAGGACAGGGATACCAGTAACAACAGTACATAACCGGATAAAGAGGTTAGAGAAAAAAGGCATAATAAAGAATTACACTGTTGAACTAGATCATGAGAAGCTTGGAAAAAAAGTAGCTGCTTATATTCTTGTTTCATTGGATTATTCCCACATCAGGGAGAAAGAGATCAAGATATCTGAATTGGCTGGAAAACTAAAGAAACACAGTAGTGTTGAAGATGTCTGTATAGTTTCAGGCCAGCATGACCTTCTTATCAAATCAAGAGCAGAAAATATCCATGAACTGAACAGGCTGATAACAGGATACATAAATGATGTAGAAGGTCTTGGAAGAACACAGACAATGGTCATAATGAATGAGTTTTAACGTTTCCAGATTATCTTATCTTTTTGCTTAACTGATCTTATCCTATGTAGAGGGATATCTATCTCTTTGTTGTCTTTTTCTATAACCATAAAATTATTTTCAATATCTTTTATAGAATTATAAGGGATCTCGATTATCTTTTTGAGAATCTTATCTTCATAGCCTATCTTGAAGTCTTTAGGGTCTAATCTTTTGTCCCATTTTATCTGATTTAAGATGTCCTGGATCGGCTGCATCTTAATACAGGAATGTTTTTTCAAGAGATCTTTTTGTTATCTCTCCTGAGATATTTGCCTGCATCTGTTCTTTTACTTCTTCTATCTTAGATGTATGACCAAGAACATAGCCTAGCTTTGCATAGGCTGTCTCTGGTGTCATATCTTCTGCAAAGATACAGTTGAGCTTTATTGACAGTTCTCTTAGGTTTGCGTAGACTAAAGGATGGACTCTTCCGTATATTGTCTGCGGAGCTATGACAATAGGCATATCAATCTCTTTAATCTTGTTGAATAAGCTTTGAGGAATATTTCCCAATCCTGTCGCCGCTATGACAAGTCCCTTGTAATCTTTATAATTATCAAGCAAAGAAGGATCCATGCCAGGGTAGACATGCAAGAGTGCTATCTTTTCCTGGAATTTTGTATCTGCTTTTGTTTTTGTATCTGACCTTTTTTTATGGTCTTTATCAAGAACATCTATCTTTCCACCCTCATAGATCTTTGCTAAAGGCAGATCATTGATCGGCCTGAAAGCATCTCTTCTTGAGGTGTGCATCTTTCTTGCTTTTGTTCCTTTAATCAACAAGCAGTAATCGTCATTTGTTGTTCCATGCATACATGTAGAAACCTCTGCAATATCTGAAGCTGCTGCTTTTACTGCGCAGATAAGGTTCATAAAAGCATCTGAAGATCCTCTGTCTATGCTTCTTTGGGCAGCTGTAAGGATAACTGGTTTTGAAAGGTCTTTTAATAGGAATGATAATGCTGCTGAAGTATAATGAAGAGTGTCTGTTCCTTGTGTAACTACAACGCCGTCTGCTCCTGAGTCAAGTTCTTTTTCTATCTCTATAGCAAGAAGCCTCCATTCTTTTGGAGTCATATCTTCTGACATTATAGACATTATCTTTTTTGCTTTTAGGTTTGCTATATCTGCAAGCTCTGGCATCATAGATGTAAAATCTTCTGCAGTATAGTCAGCATAGACTCCGCCTGTCCTGTAATCTACTTTAGATGAAATAGTGCCTCCTGCTGAAATTATCGTTATATTTGGAAGGCCTTTTTTTGGCTTTAGCTTTTTCTTAGAATGGCTTGGCTTCTTGTACCCTTTGATAAGTTCTATCTTTTTTATCTTTTTGTTGTCTATGCCTATATTATATCCATTGTCAAGCTTTATGACAGTCACATCCTTATCAAGGATATCTGGTATGGGCATAAGAATTCCTTCAAACTCCTTGTCTGATGTTTTTACTTTAACTGAGTCTCCTGTTTTTGGATCTGGCATGGTTATAACCTTATTGGATTATCTATAAATGTTGTTTCTATATTAAACTTTTCTTTTAGAACAGGCATCAATGCCTTTACGCCAACAGTTTCGGTTGCATAATGGCCTGCTATTATTGCATTCAATGGATAATCTTTCAATCTTGTATGTGCACCGTGATCAATCTCTCCAACCAAAAAACAATCTAGTTTTTCTTTAACTGCTTCTTCAATCGCTTCGGAGCCCCCACCTGAAACAATTCCTATCGATCTGATCTGTTTTTTCCCAAAATTCAGAACATTGCATTTTGTTTTTAATTTCTTATTCAGATTATTTGCAATCTTATTTATAGTAATATTCTTTTTGAATTTTCCTTTATAGCCAATCTTAAATCTATGATATCTTCCGAACTTTTTTACATTTTTCAGATTTAATATTCTGCACAATCCAATATTGTTTCCATATTCTTCATTTATATCCAAAGGAAGATGTGCCGCATATAGTGCAATCTTATTTTTTTCTAAGAAATCTATTCTTTTTTTTGAAATTTTTTTATATTTTTGAGGAGTCCATTTGACTCCGTGATGGACAACCAATAAATCAACTTTAGCTTTTTTTGCTTTTTCAAAAGTTGAGATACAAGCATCAACTGCAAATCCTATTTTTTTAATATCTTTTGATGTTTTTACCTGCAACCCATTTCTGGACTTGTCTGGGATTAACCTGATATTTAACTCCTTATTCAGGAATTTAACTATATTGTTCAGTTTAGCCATACTGAAAGATTTTATCTTTATATTTATAAATCTATTTTTTTTCTTTTTCTTATTTAGTATATTCCTGCAGATGCTTTTTTGTGAAAGGCAGGCCTTTTATGTCAAAAGAATTATTGTAGTTTTTCCTTGTTACCATTATTGGCTTCTCAATCCTGTTTCCTTTGCTATCTTTGAACAATGCAAATTCAGGCATCTTTCCATCTTTATTGGTCAATCCCGGCCTTGTCACCATCCCTATATAATTATCATACTTTCCGCCTCTAACCTCTACAAGCGAACCTCTTGGGAAACGCTGTATGCACTTATTAAGGAGATTATATACTTTATTGTCAAACTCAGGATCCTTTCCAGTAGACATCTTTTTAAGTATGCTAAAAGCAGTATCATATGATCTTGCTTCTTTATACGGTCTTTCAGATGTTATAGCATCAAAGACATCAACTATTCCAGCTATCTGAGCATCTATCGAAACTTTTTTTGTTCCTTCTGGATAACCTGTTCCATTTATCCTTTCATGATGGTTTCTGATTATTCCAAGCGCTCTTGTAGGCCTTTTTGGAACCGTGTCTATAAGATTTCTTCCCCAAAGAGAATGTTTTTCTATAATTGACCTTTCATAAGGAGAAAGGCACCCAAATCCAGGATACATCTTCAGGCTTCTGTATTGCTCTTTTGTCAAGGCTCTTTTGTCTACCAAAATGCTCATCTTTTCATCTATTATTCTTTTTAGAGTTTTGGATCGCTCTTCTGAGAAGTTATTAAACCTCCTTGGATCGTTTACTATCTTTATAATCTTAAGATACTCTTTGTCTATGCCTGCTCTTTTTATGTTTGTCTCTATCTCTTCCATCTCTTTATCATTGAATCTTTTGGATTTATTGAGTATCTCCTGAGGAACAAAAATCTTGCCTGTATCATGGAACAGCAGCCCGAAACCATTATCTCTGACTATCTTTTCCTTATTATATGATGGATTGTTGCCAAGAAGATAATATTTTGAAAGAAGATGAACTCCTGGCATGAAAGTACTTAGACTATGATCAGAAGTATGATCATCATATCGGTCCAAACATGCAAACATAGTCATACTGTCTTTATTGCTTATGATCTCGTTAAGCATAGATTCAAGGCTGTCTCTTATCCCAGTATCAAAAAGTTTTCCTATTTCCCTGAGTTTTTCCTGGGCTTTTTCTCCTGTATTTTCAAGAATCTCTGCTATGTTTTCATGTTTTGAAAATTCTTCTTTTACTGCCTTGTATGTTTTTTCTATGTTTGTAAATACCAGTTGTCTTGTTTTTGGAGATGCTATCTCTTCTGGTTCAGGTGTTACTGTTTCCTGTTTTTTCTTTATATAGACATAAGTCTCTCCTGCTTTTGCAGCATATTTCTTTATCTTATCGATAGTGCCTGGATCTATCTTTTTTCCTCCTTCAAATAATGCAGGCATGTTCCTTCTTTCTCCAAATGGCCTTGTTAGAAAATAGTCTAGATGTTCTTTTCCTAATTCATCGATTCTTACGCTGATTGGTATTTCATATTTTTTATCCATGGAAAAAATGGAAAGCAAACTATTTATAAAATTTAGGCTTATTTGTCAATATAATGTTTAAAAAGAAATTTATTTTTTTAACTTAACAGCTGTTCCATAGGCGACGATCTCTGCTGAGCCCTGCATGACATCTGCAGTTGTTATCCTGATGCAGACTACAGCATCTGCTCCCAGGTCTTTTGCCTGCTTTTCCATAGCCTGTATGGCTGAATCTCTTGCTTTGTCCATCATCTCTGTGTAGGACTTGATCTCTCCGCCTACGAGATTCTTCAGTCCTGCTGCAATGTCTCTTCCAAACCATCTTGCTCTTACAGTGTTTCCTTTTACAAGTCCAAGGACTTCCTTGATGTTCTTTCCAGCTATATTGTCAGTTGTAGTTAACAGCATCTTCACATGACCTTCCTGAATTCCATTCTTCTATCTGTCTTTTCCATGCATCTGGATCAAACTTGCCTCTTTTCATTATATCTATTATCCTAAAATCAAGTCCAGAGTGAGCATACTCAAGAACTTTATTGTCAAGTTCTGAATCTTTGCAAACATGCATGTAATATCTGCTTACCTTCTTGCTGTAAGCTACTATAAGGCCCATGTTATCTTCCATCTTTACCCCAAGTATGAAGGTCGGTCCTTCATCTCTTTTGCTCTTGAGGATTTTATCTGATCCTTAAGTTCTTTGTATGCCTTTTCTATCTCTTTTGTTACAGATGGAGCTATTGTCTCTAGAGCTTTTTCAAAGTGCTTCATAGTAACTTCTTTTGCTTTTATGTTGTCTCTTAATGCACTCATAGCAGCTTCTCTGCAGACAGCTTCGAGATCTGCTCCCACATAGCCTTTTGTTTTTTCTGCAAGCTTGTCTAAATCTATATCTTTTAGAGGCATCTTTTTAGTATGAACCTTAAATATCTTTTTTCTTGCGACTTTTCCAGGGATAGGCGCAAGAAGCATCCTGTCAAACCTACCAGGCCTTAGCAATGCTGTGTCTATCATATCGGGCCTGTTTGTTGCTGCTATAACAACAACGCCATGAAGCTCTTCAAGCCCGTCAAGTTCTGTGAGCATCTGATTAACAACACGCTCTGTTGAATGAGCATCTGCAGACTGTCCTCTTCTTGGAGCAAGCGCGTCAAGCTCGTCAAAGAATATTATAGTTGGGGAAGTTTGTCTTGCTTTCTTGAATATCTCTCTTACTGCTTTTTCTGATTCTCCCACCCATTTGCTTAAGAGTTCAGGTCCTTTTACAAGTATGAAATTTGCCTTTGATTCATTGGCTACAGCTTTTGCAAGCATTGTCTTTCCTGTTCCAGGAGCACCGTAAAGAAGTATTCCTCTTGGAGGCCTTACACCCATCTTCTTGAAGGATTTTGGCTTTTTCAGAGGCCATTCAACAGCTTCCTCAAGCTCCTGTTTTACATCCTTCAATCCTCCTACGTCTTTCCATGAGACATTAGGCACTTCGACAAGAACTTCCCTCATAGCAGAAGGCCTTACTGATTTTAATGCTCTTATAAAATCATCCTGCGTGATGTTAAGCTTTTCAAGAAAATCCTGGGATATGCTTTCTTCTTCCTTAAGATTAAGGTCAGGGAGTATCCTTCTTAAGACAATCATTGCAGCTTCTTTAGAAAGGGCTGCAAGGTCTGCTCCAACAAATCCATAAGTTATATTTGCAAGTTCTTTAAGGTTGACGTCTTTTGCAAGAGGCATGTTTCTTGTATGGATCTTTAATACTTTAAGCCTGCCTTTCTTGGAAGGTACTCCTATCTCTATCTCCCTGTCAAACCTTCCCGGCCTTCTTAATGCAGGGTCTAGTATGTTTGGAACGTTTGTAGCTGCGATCACAACAACCTTTCCTCTTGACTTAAGGCCGTCCATCATCGCAAGAAGCTGGGCAACTACTCTTCTTTCCACTTCTCCCTTGACTTCTTCTCTTTTTGGAGCTATTGCATCCAGTTCATCTATAAATATTATCGAAGGTGCGTTTTTTTCTGCCTCTTCAAATTTCTTTCTCAGGTTTTCTTCTGACTGGCCGTAGAACTTGGACATTATTTCTGGCCCATTGATCAATATGAAATGTGAATTGGATTCATTAGCGACTGCTTTTGCAAGCATGGTCTTTCCTGTTCCCGGAGGGCCGTGCATCAGCACTCCTTTTGGAGCTTCGATCCCAAGGCGTTCAAATATTTCAGGATGTTTAAGAGGGAGCTCTACCATCTCCCTTATCTTTCTTATCTCCTGTTTAAGGCCACCTATATCTTCATAAGTTACGTCAGGGATAGTTTCTTCTTTTACTTCTACTGCTTCAGGGTTTAATACTATTTCAGTAGATTCTGTTATCAGGACCGCACCCTTAGGGGAAGTGTCTGCTACTATGAATTTCAGGTCTCCAAATCCAAAACCTCCTTTGAACGATTCTTCTTCAAGCATACGGAATATATCTTCAAAGAAAGGTGATTCTGTCATAGCTGTTCTTCTGCTTTTAGCTCCTCCGAGAGAGATGATATCTCCTTTTGTTACAGCTCTTCCAAGGATTCCCTGTTTGAAAGTGTTTGGGGATGCTCTGACAACTATGCCTTTTTTTGCAGGAGCTACAACAACCTTTTTAGCTTCTTTGATCTCTGCTTTCTTGATAGTAACTGTCTCTCCTATGCTTGTCTTTGCATTTCTTCTTATAAGCCCATCCATCCTGATTATATTAAGGCCTATATCTCCAGGATAAGCACGGTCTACAATGGCTACTGTGCTCTTTTCTCCTTTAATATCAATCACATCTCCTGGTTTTACGCCTATCTTACGCATCAGAGAAGAATCTACACGGGTTATACCTTTATTTACGTCATCCTGGATAGATTCCATGACTTTTAAGCTTAGTTCGTTATTTTCTGCCATTTTTTATTTTTAGAGCCTTATATGGCTTTTTTAATATAAATATATAAGAAAAAGTAAAATTTAATTGTTTTTAAAGTTTATGATTTGCCTATTTTTCTACCTTTTTCTCTGCAGATACCTTTGGCAGAGGTACTGGAGGAGGTAAGTTTATCTCTTTGCTCATTATCAAAGCCTGGATATTGCACTTCTGAAGCGCTGTATTCATTACAGCAGTCATGACTTCTTTAGGCAGTTTTTTTGAATCTTTCCAGTCTTTTAGAACATCATCTATCTTTTTTGCGTCGTCTACATAGATGACTTCGCCTGTCATCTCTATCTGCGCAAAATCAGGAGCATATTTTGCTAAAAAATCACATGTTACTTTCAATGCTTTCTTTTCTTTGGTCTGAGCCAATTCATGCTCTTCAATATTTTTCACAGAGATATCATTCTTTATGTTGATCTTTCCTTTCAAAGGACCTTTTTTCTCAGCATTTATCCGTGTAAATGAAAAGTTTATAACACCCATTTATATCACCTTTGGTATAGATTTTATGCATAATATATAAATTTATCCATAAATTTTATATATGCTTGTAGGTTTTTTGCAGATATGAGCACTGTGAGAAAGCAAGGAGCATAAGGATTCTTATCTTTCTAGTTGAAGTTAGTTTTATCTTTTTTGGATAATCTATATTAAGATGGCATATATCAGGGATTTAAAATGGAAGAAGGAAATGCAGGTCAAAGATCTGGTTAATTCTTACAGGAATCTTGGTTATCAGAGCATAGAACTTGAGAAAGCGTCTAATGTGATCATAAAGATGAAGAAGAACAATGCAAAGATATTTCTTACTTATACATCTAATATGGTTACTTCGGGATTGAGAGGGTTTTTTGCACAGCTTATAAGCTTGGGGATGGTGGATGCTATAGTTACAACAGTCGGAGGGATCGAAGAGGATATAATGAAAGCATCCGGAGATAATTTTGGAATAGGCAAGTTTGAGGCAGATGATGTTGAACTTCATGAAAAAGGAGTTAATAGGGTAGGAAATATATTTGTAAATAATGAAAGCTATATGCATTTTGAAGATAAGATGATGGTCGTTTTGAAAAACTTGTACAGTAAAAAGAAAAGATGGCCTGTTTCTGAGATGCTGAATGAGATAGGACTTGGGCTGGAGGATGAAAATTCTATATTGTACCAGGCAGCCAAAAACAAGGTGCCTATATTCTGTCCTGCTATAACAGATGGCGCTTTTGGATTCCACCTGTATCTTTTCCAGCAGAAGCACGATGACTTCATCATTGATGTTGTCAGGGATTTTGGGAATATACTTTTGAGTACAAGCCATGACGAGAAAAAAGGTGTCATAGCATTAGGGGGAGGAGTCTCGAAGCATCATGCTATATTGGGGACCTTACTGAATGGCGGAGCCAATTATGCAGTTTATATGACTACAGCAGGGGAGTATGACGGCAGCATGTCAGGAGCAACAACAAGGGAGGCAAAATCATGGGGCAAGGTAAAAGATGAAAGTGATATAGCCACTGTTGTAGGGGATGTTACGATAACTTTCCCTTTGGCTATGATCAATGCGCTAGACCAGCTCAGTGAGGAGGGACTTTTAGATGCCTAAATTTATCCTTTCAAAAAGCAAGGCGGTAGAACAATATGATAAAGTCAGGGAAATTGCAGATACTGTCTCTTACAGCTCAAAGACTAACCAGGAAGTTACCAAGATTCTGGAAAAGGGAACCGATTGTCTTTTCAGCGTGCATATGATAAATGAACTAAATCATATTTCTGACAAATCAAGAGTTATCTTTCTGGCGCAGGCATGGGATAAAGAGATGATAAGCAAGTTAGCAGACATGGGGATAAAAAACTTTGTCGTAGATAATGAGACCGATCTTGATGTGCTGCTTAGTTTTTTAGAAGAGAAAGATATTAAGATAAATCTCATGTTAAGGCTAAAACTAAAAGAAAACACGATAAGGACTGAAAAATATTTTGTATTTGGCATGGATTCTGAAAAAGTCAACAAGAGGATAAAAGAGATTAAAGGAAACAAGAATATAGAAAATTTAGGGGTACATTTTCACAGGAAGACACAGAACATGGCTGAATGGAATCTGCAGTATGAGATTGAAGATATTATAGATGAAGATGTTCTTGAGATTATAGACATATTTAATATAGGGGGCGGCATTCCATGTATTTATGCAAATACGAATGAAGATGTTATCAGGACAGTTTTTGATAAGCTAAAAGAGTTTAAAGCATGGCTGAATGCTAAAGATATAAGAATGATAATAGAGCCGGGAAGATTTATAGCTGCTCCTGCTGTAAATCTCTGTACAAACATCATAAACATCTATGATGGCACGATCGTAGTGGATGCTTCTGTATACAATACTGATATGGATGCGATAATCGTCCCTGTCAAGCTGCTTGTTGAAGGGGAAAAAGATGAAGGGAAGGCTTATGCTATAAAAGGAAATACTCCATGCTCTTTGGATCTTTTTAGGTATAAAGTTTATCTTGAAAATCCCAAGATTGGAGATAAATTAGTCTTTCTGAATGCAGGAGCATATAATTTTAGTTCTGATTTTTGTGATCTTGAAAAGCTTGAGACAGAGGTTGTAGAATGAAAAGATTTATGGATCTTCCTGATGAATATTCTAAGAATGATTCTTATTTTGCAGTTTTTCCTTTAAGTTTTGAAGGGAATGTAACTTATGGGAAAGGTGCTTCAAAAGGCGCTGAGGAGATAATCAAGGCTTCGGGGCATCTTGAATACTATGATGAGCAATTTGGGAATGAGGCATTTGAAAAAGGGATATTCACTTTTGATGCTGTCGAGGCAGAGAATGGAAAAGATATGGTATCAAAGATAAAAAAAAATTTTCCTTCAAATAATTTTGTGTTAAGTCTTGGGGGAGACCATTCCGTTACAATGGGCTGTGTTAGGGCTTTAGAACGTAGGAAAAAAGATTTCTCTGTGATAATCCTGGACGCTCATGCTGATTTTTTTGATTCCTGGAACAATTCCCAGTATAACCATAGATGCGTTGCTAAGAATATCGCTGGAAAGCACAAGGTATTATCTATTGGAGTTAGGAGCATGGATGTTGATGAAGCTGAACTGATAAAAGAAAATGAAAATATGAATATAATTAAAGCTTATGAGTTTAGTTTTGAAAAACTTAAGCAAGGGTTAGATAATCTTGGAGAGAATGTTTATATCTCTATTGATGCTGATGTTTTTGATATTTCTTTTATTAAAAATACAGGGACTCCTGAACCAGGAGGGTTTTTATGGGACAAGGTTATAGGTATATTGAAGACAATATTTGAAGATAAAAATGTAATCTCTGCAGATATTGTTGAGTTTGCTCCTGTTGAAAATTTTAGAGCAGAGGCTTTTTCTTTAGCTAAGCTTGGATATAAGGTAATGTCTATGAAGAAAGCATATGCAAAGAAATAAATATCATAAGTTTTTACTAATTTTATTATGGCAAGACTAAAATTGATAAAAGATTTTGATAAGTTGGAGGAGACATTTAGGGCAGAGATAGAGGGAGTATTTTCTAAAGGGGATTCTGTGGCTGTTAAATTGCATATGGGTGAGATCAAGAATCCATATTATCTGAGTCCTGAAATTGTAAAGAATGTTGTCAATGTTTTAAAAGAATATGATGTTAGGCCTTTTCTTATTGATACAACTGTGCTATATAAAAGCGAGAGAGATACTGTAGAGAAATATCTTAAGACAGCGAAATTGCATGGCTTTACAGAAGAAAAGATCGGATGCCCTATAGTGATATCTGATACAGGAGTTGATGTTGAAGCTAAAGATATTACTGTTGAGGTTTCAAAAGAGATGGCAGAAGCAGACAGTATGCTTGTGCTGAGCCATGTCAAAGGACATTGCTGCTATGGCTTTGGAGGAGCGATAAAGAATCTGGGAATGGGGGGAGTTACAAGAAAAAGCAAGGCAGATGTGCATAAGGCAAAAGAAGCAAGCACTGACGAGCTCCTTTCAGAGGCTGCAGGAGCTGTCCTGGATGCTGTCGGAAAGAAGGTATTTTATGTCAACTTTCTTATGAATATAGCCAAGGAATGCGACTGCTGCAATAAGCCAGGCCCGATAGTTGCAGAGGATATAGGTGTGCTGTTTGGAAAAGATATAGTGGCGATAGACAAGGCTTCTCTTGATCTCATAAATGAACAGAAAAAGGATGTTTTCATGAAATTGCATAACCATAATCCTGAGCTGCATGTGGATTTTGCAGAAAAGCTAGGGATAGGAAGCAGGGAATATTCTTTAGACTGATAGAAAAGTTTTTAAAAACTGTTTTTCATCATCATAATATGAGCAAGATAGATACTGTAAAAAGAGGGGTAGACGAGTTAAGGAATAAATTATTAATTAAAGAACCTTCTGATTTTTCTGAAAAGGATTTTTTCAGGGCATTTTTCGGAGCTTTGGTGTTTGGCATGACCTTTGCACTCAAGGGGCTTTTGATAGATGTCAGTATTGCTCTGACTAAATGGCATATATCTGCAATAATCTTATTCACTATACTTATAATGACAGCAGAGATATATTTTATAGGTTACAGAAGGATAATAAAAAAGGAAGAAAGAAAGTTTGGACAGTTTTGGCTTAAGAGGACTTTAGTGTTTTATTCTGTCTCTATTTTTGTATCTTTGTTTCTTGTCTATGTCTATGGGCTGAATAATGTTCCTGGGATAGATAATATCTCATGGAACATCTTCAGGATGGTAATTGCGATCTCAATGCCTTGTGTAATCGGTGCAGCGATTTCAGACCTGCTGAAACAATATTAAGATGATACTAGTAGATGTGCATTCTCACCTGGACCATGGAAGATTTAAAGATGATTTGGATAATGTTATAGAGGATGCAAAGAAAAATAATGTTGGTGCTATAATAACTTCAGGAGTCAATACTTCAACAAATCGGCTTGCTCTGGAGCTTTCTGAAAAGTATGATATAGTCAAGGCTTCTTTTGGGTTGTATCCTGTCGATGCTTTAGCAAAGGAGATGGAACAAGGAGAGTCTGAAGGATTTACAAGAGATGTTGAGAGGTTGGATGTGGATAAGGAGATAGAGTGGATAATAAAAAACAAAGACAAATGCGTAGGCATAGGAGAATGCGGCTTGGACTATCATTGGGTCAAGGACAAGAATGAGGAGCAGAAAAAGATATTCTGGAAGATCATAGAGATGGCTGAGAAAATAAATAAGCCTTTGATAGTACATTCAAGAAAAGCAGAGCTTGATGCGGTTGATATGCTTGAAAGCTCTAATGCTAAAAAGGTTGTGATGCACTGCTTTATGGGGAAAAAAAGCCTGATAAGAAGGGCTGCTGACAACGGCTGGAGTTTTTCTATCCCTCCTGTGATAACAAGGCTGCAGCATTTTCAGATGATGGCAGATATAGTGAATCTTAGCCAGTTGCTTACAGAGACAGATGCACCCTATCTAAGCCCGTATCCTGGAGAAAGAAATGAGCCTGCTTTTGTCATGGAGATTATAAAGAAAATAGCTGAGATAAAAGGCATGGACAATGAAGAAGTTGCCAACAATATCTGGATGAACTATACAAGGCTTTTCTAGATGTATTTTATAAGATGCGTCTTTAGGATACTATATCCCTGAAGAACATCGATTATCAGATTACTAGGGTGAAATCTTTCAAATCCAAGATTTAGCCAAGGGTCTATATCTCTAGCACATAGACCAACTATATTGAACTTTCCTATTCCTTTATGAGTAGAATCATACCCCAGTCTTTCTTTTATACTCTCTTCAAATTCAGAATGTAAAAAAGATGAATACAATGGGTTTTTTATTATCTCTGGATTAAGTATTGTTGCAGCATACCTTCCCTTATCTTTTTTAAGATTATATTCCACTCTTAATAACTCATCCTTTTCTTTTTTATCAAAAAGCATCACAAGATCAGGGCCATTATCATGAAATTTTCTATGGGCAACAGCATAGTCTATTCCCTTCTTTTTTATAAAATAATGTTTATTCTCAATCTTTTCTTTTTCAAGCATACCAATCTTTGATTCCATCATTCTTTTGCATTAAATGACTATTTTTAAAGCTTATTAGATTTTAATAAGATAATCGATGAAAAGCTTTTTAAGTAAAATATCTTGATAAGACTTATGGTTATAGAAAATACTGGCTTTTATTCCAGTAAGATAGGGTGCTTGGCTAAAGGCTGCAGGCAGTGCGTCAAAGGAGAGAAGCTTGTTCTTTTCATTACAGGACTATGTCCCCGGAAATGTTATTACTGTCCACTATCTGATGAAAAATACGGCAGAGACGTTATCTATGCAAATGAAAGGCCTGTCAAAAATGCAAAAGCTGCTATAGTTGAGGCTGAACTTTGCAGCAGCAGAGGAGCAGGGATTACAGGAGGAGATCCTCTGGCAAGAATGGACAGGACTGTCAGATTTATCAAAGCTTTAAAGAAACGGTTTGGGCAGAAGTTTCATACCCATCTTTACACATCTTTTAATCTTGTAGATGAGAATAAACTCAGGAAACTTTATGATGCAGGACTTGATGAGATAAGGTTTCATCCTGATATTGATGATGATAATTTGTGGTGCAAGATAGGAGTCATAAGAAAGTTTGATTGGGATGTTGGAATTGAGATTCCTGCTATCCCTGGAAAATTACGGCAGATGAAGAAGATGGTAGATTTTTTTAATGACAAGATTGATTTTCTTAACCTTAATGAGCTTGAAGTTGCAGACAATAAGATTAGCAAGCTTGGCGAGATGGGTTTTATCACAAGAGATATGTTGTCTTATTCTGTCAAAGGAAGTGAAGGAGCAGCATATAAGATTATGAAATACTGCATCTATAAAGAATACAATCTGGATGTGCACTATTGTACTGCTAAGCTGAAGGATACGGTGCAGCTTGGAAAAAGGATAAAAAGAAGAGCTAAGAAAATTGCCAAGAGTTATGATATTGTCGATGAAGAAGGGATATTGGTGAGGGGTGCTATACACTGCAGGGATTTGGCTAAGGTAAGGAAAGAGCTGATGAAAGAATTTGATATCCCCGGAGAACTTATTGATATTGATGATGCAAGAGAAAGGCTGTTGACAAGTGTTGAGATTGTTGAAGAGCTGAAAGAAGAACTTAAGAAAAAAGGGCTAAAGCCGGTAATCGTTGAAGAATATCCCACATGGGACAGGCTACAATTAACAGTAAATTATTTATAGTAATGAATCACTTTTTTATCAAAAAAGGTGTTTGGATGAAAATAACCATCGATACAAAAGAGGACAGCCATGAAGATATAAGAAAGATAATCTCTCTGTTGTCAAACATGGTCAAAGGCAATCCTGTGCAGAGAAGTTCAAATATTTTTGAGAGTTCAAGCAACAGACTGGATACTTCTGGAGATGATAATGATCAGGATGCTGGAGTTGCAGAACCTGTTAATCCAGAACCTGCTGCAGGAAATGCATTTTCAAATATGTTCGGAAGCACTGACGAGAAAGAGGATACTGGTTCTGATAAAGAGACAAGCCTATCAGAAGAAGAGGATAAAGAAGGTGATGATGTTGGAGAGATACAAGTTTATTGAAGATCCTAGTGCGGATGTTCTTTATAATGCCTATGGGAATGACCTGAAAGAATTATTTTCTAACACTGCTGAAGCTATGTTTAGCGTGATATGTGATCTGGACAAGGTGGAGCACAAGAAAGAGGAAGTTTTCAAGATAAGCGGAGAGGATCTTGACACTACATTGTTCAACTGGCTTGCAGGCCTTCTAGCGATAATAGAGACCGAAGGTATGTTTTTTTCAAAGTTTGAGATAATTGAAGTGGATGAGGGCCATATAAAGGCAAGACTTTACGGGGAACCGATTAGAGAAGAGATAAAGAAAGAAGAGATAGCTGCTGTTACCAACTATAAATTTGATGTTATAAAAACAGATGATGGGTATGAGGCTACAGTATCTATAGACCTAAAAAGATGAAAAGATATGAATTTTTTCCGCATACTGCTGATGTAAAGTTTAAGGCGTATGGGGGGACCATGGAAGAGGCTTTTTCAAATGCAGCTCTGGCTTTAACTAAGATAATGGTAGAGCCGGATAATGTTGGGGCTGAAACAGAAGAGATGATAGAGGTAGAATCAGAAGATGAAAAGGCATTGCTTTATGATTTTTTGGAGAGGTTTCTTGTTCTTTTTGAGGTAAATGGATTTTTGATGCATTCTGTAAAGGAGCTGGAGATAGAAAAAGAAGATAAGTTCAGGCTGAAAGCTATTGTTGAAGGTGATGATAATCTTAGCAGGTATGAGCCAGAGACCCACATAAAAGCAATAACTTATCAGGAGATGGAAGTCTTTGAGAAAGACGGAAAGTGGCTTGTACAGGTTGTTCCTGATATCTGATTAGTGTCTTATGATCTTAAAAATCTAAAAATTATAATTGATATTTTATCTATGTTTGACAATAGGAGCACAAAAGCATGATTTGGGAAAGCATATACAAACTTTTGGTAGATATTTTTAGCAAACTATTTAAAGGAAGGAAAATTCGGATTATATGGTGGTTATTATGGAAAAGAATAATATTGAAATTAAAAAAATATCAGATGTATCATGGGAGATTCCTAAGGAAGGAGATATGAATGTTCCCTGCAGGGTGTATGCTTCTGAAATTCTTTTAGAAAAGATGAAGCAGGATAGGACACTCAAACAGGGAAAAGACATGGCGCATCTGCCTGGAATCTACAAATATTCCATAATAATGCCTGATGGTCACCAGGGCTACGGATTTCCAATAGGAGGTGTTGCAGCTTTGGATCATGAGAAAGGAGGGATAAGTCCTGGAGGCATAGGATATGACATTAATTGCGGCGTCCGTCTTTTGAAGAGCGATATGGATGCTGAAGAAGTGAAGCCTAAAATAAAAGAACTTCTTGATAAGATAATGAATTATTGTCCTGCAGGATTAGGAGGAAGCAATATCAAAGTTCAGGAAGACCAGATAAATGGAATTCTTGAGAACGGAGCGAAGTGGGCTGTTGAGAATGGCTATGGGAATGAAGATGATATGGAGCATTGCGAAGAGAACGGCCATATGGAACAGGCAGATCCAAAAGAGATAAGCAGTACTGCAAAACAAAGAGGAAAAAAACAAGTCGCTACATTAGGTTCTGGAAATCATTTTTTGGAAGTGCAGTATGTTGATGAGGTTTTTGATGAGGAAGTTGCGAAGAAGTTTGGGCTTGAGAAAGGAAAAGTTGTATTCATGATACACTGCGGTTCAAGAGGATTAGGGCATCAAGTATGTTCTGATTACCTAAGGGAGATGGAAAGAGCTTTTCCAGAGATTGTCCATAAACTGCCTGACAGAGAGCTGATATATGCTCCTGCAGGAAGTGAGCTTGCTGAGAGATATTTTAAAGCTATGAGTGCAGCAGCTAATTTTGCATGGTGCAACAGGCATGTTCTCGGGCATCAGCTTCGCCTGGCTGTTAAAGACATTCTTGGAAACGAAAGTCTGAAGACTGTATATGATGTTGCACACAATATCGCTAAACTTGAGGAGCATGAGATCGAGGGAGAGAAGAAAAAAGTTTTTGTGCACAGAAAAGGAGCTACAAGAGCTTTTGGTCCTGGCCGTGAAGAGATTCCAGAAGTTTACAGAGAAACAGGTCAGCCGATTATACTTCCAGGAAGCATGGGCACTGCATCTTACGTACTTGTTGGAACAAATAAGGGGATGGAAGAAACATTCGGGAGTACTGCTCATGGAGCTGGAAGGCTTATGTCAAGACATGAAGCTTTGAAGAAGTACAGAGGAGAAAAGGTTGTCAAAGATCTTGGAGAAAAAGGCATACAAGTAAAAGGAGCCTCATGGAAAGGGATCGCTGAAGAAGCTAGCGGTGCTTACAAGGATGTTGATGAAGTTGTCAGGGTAAGCAATGAAGCTGATATCGGAAAGATGGTCGTAAAGCTGAAGCCACTGGGTGTTGTCAAAGGTTAGCCCTTTAGAAATTCAATGGTCTTTTTAAGATATGGTTCAAATATTTTTCTCCTTCTTAGATATGCTGGATGATAAGTTCTTACAGCCCTGAAGTTAAGTCCTTCTACTGAAGCTATTTTTCTTTCAGATACGTCCTTATCAATAGATCTGAACACTATATTCGGCAGGCTGTCTTTTAGATGATCATCATATAACGGTCCTGTCAGAAATACTGCAATATCCGGGTCCAATATACTAAGCTCCTCAGATAAAGTATCTAAGTGCTTTTTTGATCCAGATAGTATATGTTCGCCAGGTTGATAATTGTCACTTTCAGTCTTAAATATGTTTGTCCAGTAAAATGCAAGCCTGTCTGAGTTAAATTCTTTGTTTATGTTATGCACAAAATTCCAAAAAGGAGAATTGTAGTTTTCTGCATGCTTAAAATCCTTAGACATACTGCTTAAATGTTCGCTTGTATATTGCCTTTCTAAAGATTTTTTTAAAGAAGTCCATCCGTTTGTCTGTTGGCCTACAAATACTATCTTTGCATCTGCTGAGGAATAATGATCATCCCAGATAAAAGGGACAAAAGGACCATAATCTGTTTCTTCTAAAGATATAGAACCTATGGAACTATAGAAATCAGTCAGCTTTCTATCAAACAATCTGTTTAACCTGTCTTTTAGATTCATCTTATAATTCAGATATATCTATTGTTCTTTTCTTGTTGTCAAATCCATAATCCATATTTTTCCATTGTTCCATCTTTTCCAGAAATTTACCATCTATATTATCTGCATCATATTTCATATCTATGATAACATTTTCTATAGGCGAAAGCTTATCTTTAAGAAAATCATAAACAGGCTTTACGAATTCTATTACAGCTGAATTTGGAACATATCCAAAATCCTGGCTAAAATCATCAAACTGGAGATCCCCAAAACAATAATTCATAAATCCACCTCCAAGAACTTGTGATTCATCTAAACTGTTCGCTTCGACTATATCCTTATGCTTATATCTGTTCTTTTTTAGGCCTGCATAAAATAATATTGAACTATCTTCTTTAACAGAGATAAACTTCCAGTGGCAGTAATTCTTATCAAATTCAGCATGATCTTTGAAAAGTTCAATATTTCCTATCTTGAATTCTAATCTTTTCATATTACAGATCTATTATCTTTCCGTTTTTTCCTACATTTATTACTTTTGTATTACCAAGCTTTTCTTCTATACCTTCTGCTTCATGCACATGGCTGCATAATAGGATGTCTGGCTTGAATATATCCACTGCTTTTTTTATGCCTGTCGATCCAGGGAAAAAGTTTGTAAATTTTTCCATCTTTGAACCAGAGGGATGAACATGCGTCACCATTATCTTTGTCTTTGTATCTTTTATCTTATCATAGCTGTTTTTTAACAGATCAAAAAGTTCTGTTTCTGTTAGTTGAAATAATCCTATGTTTGCCCCTCCTGCCCCAAACAATCCTATATCTTTTTCTATCATCGAATAGCCATGCAGGTTGGTAATATTGTATAATTTTGAAAGAAAGTCTGCAGTAGCTACAGTTTCATGATTGCCTGGAACCAGAACCACCTTTTTTCCTTTTTTTACAAAAGGACCTATCAGGCCATCTGTTGATTGTTCTCCATAAGTCAGGTCTCCGCATAAGACGACCAGATCAACTTTTTCTTTTTCTGCTTTTTCTGCCAGGCTTTCAGCTAATCTTATATCTCCATGTATATCTCCTGAGGCCAGTATTTTCATGACTATTTCTATATTATTTTGCTTTAAAAAACTAATGTTTTAGAACTATCTGTGTTATCCCAAAAGTATTTCCCTACGATGACTTTAATCAAGTCATGAAATTGACAAAATCAAAGATTTTGGAGATTTTGCGTAGGAAAAACGATGAATGGACAACATATCAGATCAAGAAAAAAGCAGGTGTTTCTATCCGCAGAGTCAATCAGA
>WJJM01000051.1 GCA_014729675.1 Candidatus Woesearchaeota archaeon
AATTGTTGACAATTTTAGAAAATTTATTAAACTTGTATTTTATAACATCCATTGTAAATAGCACCTCTTTTTTGTCTGGTAACTAAAAAGAAATTATCGGTGCTATTTATACTTATTTAAAAAGCAATTCTACAGAGCCATCTAATAAGAAAGATATTTATATAATAACTTTTTTCATCTGAAAAGGTGATATCCAATGAAAAAGGTTAAGATATATACAACTCCAACATGCCCATGGTGCAAAAAGACTAAAGAATTCTTAAAAGAAAATAATGTTGAATTTGAAGAAAAAGATATTTCATCAGACCAGGATGCCCAAAAAGAGATGATAGAAAAATCAGGTCAGATGGGTGTTCCTGTAATAGATATCGAAGGAGAGATAGTGACAGGCTATGACCCTGACAAGCTAAAGGAGCTTATAGGGATAGAGGGATAAAGATGGTAAAAGCAAGCGTCAAATGCCCTGAATGCGGCCAGGATATAGAGGTTGATGTCCCTGAATGCAAAAGCATAATAATCAACAGATGTCCTGAATGCAAAAAAGAGATATGCGGACCTGAAGGATGCTGCATAACTGTCTGCAGATGTCCTGAAAACTAAAGGTGAGAATATGAAAGATATTATAATAATAGGAGCAGGAGCAGCAGGGATAACTGCAGCAATATATGCTGCAAGAGCCAATATGGACTTTGAGATAATCTCAAAAGATGTTGGCGGATTGACCCTTTGGAGCCCTGACATAGAAAATTATACAGGCTTCCACGATCTTTCAGGTATGGAACTGGTAGAAAAGTTCAGGGAGCACATGGAGCAGCATGATATAGATGTAAAGGAAGATGAGGTTGAAAAGGTAGAGAAAAAAGATTCAAATTTCATTGTAAAGACAAAAAAAGGAGAGGAATTTGACACAAGATCAGTGATAGTCGCTTCAGGCTCTTCTCCAAGAAAGCTTGATGTTCCTGGAGCTGACAAGCTTGAAGGAAAAGGGTTAGCGTATTGCGCAACATGTGACGGCCCTCTGTTCTCAGGAAAAGATGTTGCAGTCATAGGGGGAGGAAACAGCGCTCTCAGTTCAGCAGAGACACTTCTGAACATTGCAGAAAAGATATATATAATAAATATCAATGATGAGCTGACAGGGACAGACAAAGAAAGGATAGATAAAGTAACAAAAGATGAGAAGGTAGAGGTCATAAATAAGGCTGATGTTAAAGAGATTATCGGGGATGACCTTGTTAAAGGCCTTAAATATGAAAAAGATGGGGAGGAAAAAACAATTGACGTAGAAGGAGTATTTGTAGAGATAGGCCACATAAGAAACATAGACATGGTAAAAGAATTAGTAGATCTCAACAAGAACAATGAGATAAAAGTAGATAAGTCCTGTTCAACATCCCAGGAGGGCATATTTGCGGCAGGAGATATAACAGATATGCCTGGAAAACAGACGATAATAGCAGCAGGAGACGGATCAAGAGCATTGTTGTCAGCATTCTCATACGTCTCAAAAAAGAGGTAAAGATGGAAGAAGAGATAGATGATATAAAAGAAGAAAAAGAATCAGAGAAAAAAAGGTGCAAATTGTGCGGCAATGATTTCACTGAAGAAACTCCCAGATGCCCAAGATGCGGATGCTGCAGCAGCTGCTGCAAATGCGGAGAGATGCACTGAACAACAAAAGGTGATAATATGGCATATAAGATAAAAGTAACAGATGAATGTATCGGATGCGGGGCATGCGTCTCAGCATGCGACAATTTTGAGCTTGAAGATGGAAAAGCTTATCCGAAAAAGAAAGAAGTTGAAGAAAAAGGCTGCAATCAGGAAGCAGCAGATATCTGCCCTGTAGATGCTATAAAAATAGAAGAGAAATGATGGAGGCTGAACTTTTTTGGGCATTAGGAGCAACTTTTATAGTCAGCTTGATAGCATTGATAGGTATAATCACGTTGGCTGTAAAGCCAAAGAAACTCGACAAGATACTTCTCTTGCTTGTCGGATTTTCGGCAGGAGCTTTGATGGGATGAGCATTCATTCATCTCATCCCTGAAGCAGTAGAATCGATAGGCCATGCTTCTGTCTGTTTTGACATACTTATAGGGTTCTCTGTCTTTTTTATGATTGAAAAGTTCCTTCACTGGCATCATTGCCACAAAGGAAAATGCGATATCCACACTTTTACTTATATGAACCTTATCGGAGACGGAGTACACAACTTTATAGACGGCCTTATAATAGCTGCAAGTTTCTCAGTAGATATATCATTTGGAGTGATAACAACGATAGCAGTCATAGCCCATGAGATTCCTCAGGAGATAGGAGATTTTGGAGTTCTTGTCTATGGAGGCTTCGGCAGGCTGAAAGCTCTTGCATTTAATTTTCTCTCAGCTGTAACAGCCATAATAGGAGCAGTTATAGGCTATCTTATTTCAGGCTCAGTAGAGGGATTTGTGCCTTTCCTGCTTCCTTTTGCAGCAGGAGGATTCATATACATAGCAGCATCAGACCTTGTTCCTGAACTGCATAAAGAATCAGACAATGAAGAACCCCACAGCAAGCTGTGGGGTATCAGCCTAGAAACTTCTGCAGATTATAGTTCTTGTCCTTGTCCCCTTGCCGTTTAATGTATTTCTTCATATGTTCTAATCCTGCTGCTTTACCTATCGTACCTACAAATCC
>WJJM01000052.1 GCA_014729675.1 Candidatus Woesearchaeota archaeon
ACCTGCATGATGGTTTTTTTGTACTATTTACTAAGGGTTTCACCCTATAGGTACCTGATGTGAGACCTACGTTTCACTAGGCCTCACGATTTTTACAGATCCTATTGATCGGGCAGGACCTGCATGATGGTTTTTTTGTACAATGTCTTTTAGCTAGTTCTACTATCAGGGCATGGTATTCGTTGAATATCTTATGTCTTTTTGGCAAAGATTTGTGGAAAACATCTTGAAGTTCTGAGTAATCGCATCTTCGATTGCATAATCCTATCCTTGAAAATATCCTCTTTGTGTATGCATCTATGACAAAGATTGGTTTAGAAAATGCATATAACAAAATAGAGTCTGCTGTCTCTGGACCTATGCCTTTGATGGACAATAATATGTCCCTTGCTTTTTCTGTGCTTAGTTTTTTGAAGTCAGACAATGGATTTTTAGAGAAAAAATCTGAGATTATCTTTAATCGTTCTGCTTTCTGATTGAAATAGCCAGAGGGCCTGATCAAGGAAGCTAGCTTGTCTTTTCTTATGGGTCTTAGTTTTTCTATTGATAATGATTTATCTTTATTCAGGTTAAAAATCGCTTTCTCAGCATTTTTCCAGGATGTGTTTTGCGTCAGGACAGCTCCGACTATTATCTCAAACTTCTGTTTTTCAGAATGCTTTTTCCCATGGTAGGTTGGATGCAGATTGTCTTCCAATGTTGTAGGCCACCATCCTTGAGAGCCATAAGTCTTGTGCAGGATATAGTAGATATGCTGGATCTTATTCATTGGAAAGGAAAAAGAAAAAGAGTTTTTAAGATTTGCTATAGATCCTGTCAATCTCGTGAAGCACATTCTGGAAGCTTTTATGGGATGTTTTCTTGACTGTATCCTTGTTTACAAATACAAGAGGCTTTTCCACCATAAATGTCATGCCAAAGTCAAACTTGCTTCCTGAACTTGATTCATTGTAATAGATATGCACTTCATCTGAATCTTTTATCGCCTGCCTGTTTTCAGAGCAGATGTTCAACCCTATAGAGTCATCTTGATTGGTGTCTCTTGGGGGATAGTGGACCTTATGCCCTGTGGATTCAAGTTCAACAATGTAATCCTGCAAGAATTGAGCCTCTTCATCTGTAATGCCTCTTACTGGACATATCATGAAGATCTTTTTATCTGGCCTGTATTCCTGGATAAGTTTTTCAATCTCTGGCTGCAGAGCAGAGTTATAGCATTCAACAGGGATATTATTGCCAAAACTTAGCTTTATCTCTTCTTTCATCCCAAAAGATATCTTCGGGCCTGCAATCCAAGTTTCGTCTATAAATCTTTTTTCAAAATAAAGCTTGTCTGCAAGGATCCCCAGCTCTCTTTCTTCAGGGACATTGTCATCAAGATACTGCAAAGAATTCAGATAAGGTGCTATCGGAACAATATCCTTGTTTTTTGTGTGTATCTCCCTTTGGATAGAAAGAACACTTTTTATGTTCTCTTCTATATTTCCTGATATCTGATGTGCTATGTATATTATCTTTGTCATTTTTAGATTTCCTCGTAGTTTTTTATCAGCCCTTATAATCTCCTAGCTCCGGGATTATATGCCTTATGCCCCCTCTTGGATTTTCAACGTCTCCTTTGTATCTGGGGATTATGTGGATATGGAGATGGTGTATCGTTCTTCCTGCAGCCTCTCCGTCATTGTTTCCAAAATTATATGCATCTGGCTTCTTATCTATGCCCGGATGATCAAGCATTCTTCTGCAAAAATCTTCAGACAGATTATTCACAGGATTCTTCAACAGAATCTTATAAAGCCTTTTTGAATCAAGAGATTCTATTATCTCAACTGTTTCCTTTAAAGCGGGCTTTAAATTATTCCACTCTTTTTCTGTGAGATCCAACAAATTGATAGCATGCCTTTTGGGAATCACTTCTGTATGTCCTGGTGAGATAGGAAACATATCAAATCTTGAATAAAATGATTCATTCTCATAGAAAATTTCTTTCCCTTCCTTATATATTTTGCAAAATAAACAATCTTCTGACATATTGATACCTCCGTCTAAATAAGTTTTAGAATCAAAATAACAGGCACTAACCGAAAAACAACCCGCCTAACTCAATAAAAAAGATAAACCCTTGTTTAAAAGTTTTTTGGAAATTTGCAAAGTTAGAAATTTTTATCATTTTTTAATTTGATTTTTCAATCCTCACCTATGGCACTCCCGAATTTTGCTCGTTCGTGCAATACCTTACTTTCTAATCGCCGATAGCTCTCTGCGCAGATGCAGTGGAAACATTGCACAGATTTGCTTCTTAAAATCTGTGCCATGAATTGTATTGAGAATTTTACTGACCTAAAGAAATTAAAATCTGTTTATCCAAGAAGAGTTTAGATTTATCTGAGAAGCTTTTTTTACAAGCTCTTTGACAGTTTTATTCACTTCAATAAGATTTTCCCTTGCGCAATATACAGAGAAGCAGGAATAGTTTGTCTTGCCCTTCTTGTCTTTCTTGAACTCAATCTTGAGCCTGCTGAAATCTGAGTCAGAATATATTGGATATATTTCAGGGAAATCTACTAGTATGTCTCCTTTCTCCAGTCCTGATCTTTTTGATAATGCTTTCTCTATCCTTGAGTTTCCTATCTTTCTTAGCTTTTTGAGGATATTGAGCTTTTTCTTTGTCATGGAAGTTGAGGGTATCTGGAATGCGACCTTGTAAAGATTTCTTTGAAGATAATTGTTTTTTGGATTAAGAGGATTGCAGTTGTAGAGTATCCTTGCTACAAGGTCTCTTGCTTTCTCGCTCTCAGATGTCAGAAGTAGGGAAATGAGCATGGAATCATCGAAGTCATAAAATTCTTTTATGCCTGAGAGCTCAACAGCTTTCAGCATCATCTTTTCTGTTATCCTTGCTGTATGGTGGATGTATACTTCTGCAAGCATATTTCTTCTTGCAGACCTTATGGCTTTTATTATCGGTTTGCCTTTCTCAAGAAACTTCAGATGGTTATCCTCAAGGACCATCACACTTATTATCCTGTCTGTATCTATAACACCTATCTTGGCTCCTGTAAAATGCGAGTCTGTAAGAAGATAGTCAAGCTTGTCAGCATCTACAGGTCCGTTGATTATCTGCTGCAGATAAGGCTTTTCTTTGTATTCTCCGTTTATGAGTTTTGCAACTGCAGTGCTGTCTATGTTGTATTTCTTGAATATGGAAGGTATCTTTCCTGAGCCGGGGATAGACATGGTATATCTTCCCAGTATGATGTCTTTTGCTATCACTTCATGGTCTTTTGACCTTGGCCTTAATATGTCCAGCATATGCGAGAAAGGGCCGTGCCCTACATCATGGAGCAATGCTGCTGCCTGGATAGTGTCTTTCTCTTCTTTAGGAAGCCCAAGATGGTCTGCTATCTTCCCCGCAAGGAAACATACTCCGATAGCGTGAAGAAACCTTGAATGTGTGCCGCCTGGAAACACTAAAGATACCATCCCAAGCTGGTTGATCCTCTTCAGCCTGTTTATCTCAGGAGTGTTTATCAAAGATGTAAGAAGGTCATTAAATTCTACAGATCCGTGGACAGGATGTGTTATTATCATAGCATGTAATGTAAATGAGGCTATTTAAAGTTGATATTTTTTCGAGAGCTTTAAAAACGCAAAAATATGACTAATATTATGGGGCTGGGAGAGAAAGTTAAGCTTGAACTTACTGAGATAGAAGAGAAGAAAGGAGATATGTTTCTTAGTCTTATGTATGATAATCAAGAGCTAGGGAGCATCTACTGCAGATGGGATCCTGTATTTTCTACAGAAAGATTAGGTTACAGGAGAAGAGATGATATTGATGAAAGAGAAGAGATTAAAAAGATGCTCAGAGAAGCTCCTGAGACTAAAGATTACATAAAAGAAGACAGCATAAAAGATATAGATTTTCCTTTCAGGCTGCTTAACATAAAGGATGTTCCTATCAAAGCTATGGGGTCATTGAAAAAAAGATACAGGGAAGATGTCTTTGATGTCAAGATGTATTCTGCTCTTGGAGAATATCCTTCTGAGATATATTCTGAGTTAAGAGAAAAGTATAAAGGAGCAACAAAAGCAGCTGATGAGCTTGTCAGGACGCTGGAGAGATCAGGAGAATATGAAAAAGAGATTAAGAAAATAAAAGCACTGAAGAAGGAAAAAAAGGAAAAGGGAACAAAGAAGAGCTACAGCCTTATCAACACCATAGTTACAGAACATCAGAACGAGATGATGAGATGGGAACTTGGGCCTTTTGGAAGCTATGTTGAGGCTGAAGCCTGGGTAAAAGATATCCTTGAAGATAAGAAAGATATTGATAATGAAATAAGGAATCTTGAAGAAGAATTTAAGGATCATTACAGGCATGCATGGAAGATATATCATGACAAGATTCCAGAGAAAGCTAAAAAAAGAAAAGAAGATATAATCAGGAAAATAAAAAATCTTGAAGGCAGGATTAAAAGATTCAGCCCAGGATCCTATGCCTGCATAGGAGAAGAGCCTGGTTCCAAAAGAGGATTTGTAGAAGTCCGTCTTGACTCTTATGAATATCTTAGATGGAAAGGAGTTATAAGCGCTGAAGAGCTTTATGACAAAAACTGGATGCATATAGACATAGAAAAGCCTAAGTTTGGAGAGGAAGATGAAGAGGTCAGCTGGATAGCATTGACTTTCTCAAAGGCTGGCAAGCTTGAAAAATATGTCTATACGATTCATGAGACCATGACTTCTAACCTTGACAATGGTGCAAGGATAAAAGGAGGGTATAGGGGGGAGGTCAAGCTTATAGAGGCTGTTGAAGAGCAGATAGAGAAAAAGAATCCTGATGTTATCTCTGTCTATAATGCATCTTATGACCTTCCTGAGATGAGACAGGCAAAAGAGAAAGCAGGGAAAATGTTTGAAGCAGGGAAGAGAAAAACTTCTATAAAAAAGGATGTTTCAATCGATTTCTTCGAGAGGATAAGATCTCCTGGAAGACTGGTCATAGATCAGCTTGATTTCTGGGGAGGGTGCTATGATTATCTTCCCAACAGGAAACTGGTCATGGTAGCAAGAGAAGCTCTTGGAGAGGGTGGAAAGATAATAGATTATGATCAGCAAAGGGAGCTTGAGTATCTTGCAGAAGGAAGCAAGACAGAGGCTTCTAAGGAAATTACAGAGATAATAGCTGAGAATCTTGGCATAGGAAAGAAGGATGTCAATAAGATAGATAATCTTGATAAAGCTGCAGGACAGGTGATAGCAAACTATGTCTCTGATGACACACAGCTTTTAGTTAACCTTTTTGAGCATGAGAAATTTTTGAAGATGCTGAAGGTTTATGAGTTTGTATGCAATTTTGCAAAAGTAGATTATGCTGCAGCCATGCACAGCTTTAATTCGATAAATAATGCCCAGGACAGGCTTTTCTGGAAATCTACAAAAGGGCACAGGGACAATATGTTCGGAGCAGGCCAGAAGAAAAAAAGACATGAGAGAAATGACAAGCAGAGATTTATGGAAAAAAGGATGGGGATGGTAAAAAAGGATCATTTCAGAGGGATTGCAGCTCCTGTATTTCAGGCTTATGTCCCTGTGTGGACATTTATGAAAGACCTTATATCCAGAAGATTTCCAAAGATAGATGATTTTTATGATTTCTATAGGATGCAGGATGATAAGAATGCAAAGTTTTTGCTTTCAAGATATGGGGATTCTTTGTCTGATCTTTTGGTCATTGATTTTGGATTCTATGAAAGGGACAAGAAGAATCTTGTCAGGAGGCTGAAAGAGGAAAGCATAGATATGGGAGAGTTCAACATGATGTGTATAAGAGCAAACAGTTTTTCTAGAGCAATGGATGAGCTTTTCACAAGAGTCCAGGAGGATGAGATAGATGCAGGGACAGGCAGAGGATATTCTCTTGAAAGGCTTGCAGAGGATCTTGAAAATATGACAGATATAGCTTCAGAAAAAAATGACAAAGGTGGGTTCAAAGGATGGCTTGACCAGATATATGACATATCAAAAGACATGAAAAAAGGGGACGGCTATGAATTCATGAGAAATTATCTTTCTCTTGGGTCATGGTTCAGAGAAAACAGTGAGATCATGCCAAAGGTATATGATCAGCTAAAGAATGCAGAATTAAGCTGGAAAAATTTCAAACATATAAAGATGCATTGTGAATATATCGATGAGTTCAACAGAAAGTATGGGATTCCTGACAGTACAGCAAGGGAGCTTCTGAACCATTGGGCAAGGGTCAAGAAAAAAAGGAACAACATCCTTGGCCAGTATTCTGTGGATTCAGATGATATATGTGCAGTAAGGGAGGTTGATGCTGACTGGAACATAAACAGGAGGCTGAAAGAAGAAGGATGGAAGGTGGTGCATAAGAAAAACAGATACCTGTATCTTTTTGGAAAGGATATTATGACAAGATCATTGGGGGATCTGGTGATAACTGACAAGCTTCCTAAAGCAATAGTTGCAAGCAGCCATTCTGATGAAAGATTATGCTCTGAAGATAAAAGAGAGCAGAAAATATGGTACAAGAAAAACAGGTATTTCCATAATTTCAAGGTTGAGGATGTGCCTGATGCCAACCACTATCTTTTTGAGATGGATACTCTGGGAAAATTTCTTGACAATGTTCTTGAAGAAAGATATGTTGAAGCGTTGAAAGGATTATACAGAGATATGAGTTCTCTTGGCAATTTTTTTAAAGAAGATAAAGGAAATGACCTTTTCAGCTCTGCTGAATATTCTGGGATAAGCAACAAGGATTTGATAAGGAAAAGCAGGAAATCTGGATTAGGCCTTGGATTTGAAGAAAATGCTATGCATCTTAAGATAGGGGCGCCATTAAGATTAGTGGGGGAAAAGGAAGAGTATTCAAATCTTGAGATCCTAGAGTTGTTTAAGAGAAAAGGATACAAGGTGATGGGGTCAGATGAAAACAATGAGGGGAAATGCTATTTCTATGACAAAGATGATTATGAGCTTGAAAAGGATGAAGAAGGAAGGATGTACAAAGACAAGGAGATGAAAAAGAAAAGGTTCAGGATGTTCAAGACAAAAGAAGGAGATGATGGAAGGGATATGATAATGGAGCCTTTTATCAGGGATGTTATGGAGATGGAAAACGGGAGGAAGATATGGAGGCCATGGGTAGTGCTTGAAAAAAGATATCTTATGAAGGATTCTGACATAATGCTTTGGAAGGAAAAGTATGTTGAAGATATGGCTGGAAAAGAAAAAGGAAATGATATCATAGGAGGAAAGGCAAGATGTTTGCTTGAAGCTGTTGTCGGGCTTACAGAAAGAAGGGCTATAAACAGATTTTTTGATTCTGCCCTTGACAAGAGAAAACCGTTAAAAGAAAAAGAGTTTCATGAATTGGCAGAGATGATAAGAGTTAAAAGACCTTAATTTAGATTTTCTTTTTTTATCTTTTTTTCAAGATTAGCCTTAACTTGCTCTTTTGGAATGTCAAGCTCTTCTGCTATCTGATATAAGGAATAATCATTGATATAATGATTGCTTCCAGGGAAATGACCTGTTATAGTCTCTATTGTCTTGTTAAGCTTAAACTCTGAAACTTCAAGAATGCTGGATGCCTGAGAAGTATGATATGACATTTTAAGATTGTCTTTTTTTTCAGAAAATTTCTCTCTTGCAATGGGCTCTGCCTGGCTTCTTTCATAAAGGCAGTATAAAGGGTCTTCTTGAGAAGGGATATTTCCTGTTATCTCTATAAGATTCCCATAAAGAACATGATCATCGTGCGCAAGAGCATAATCTGCTATCTCTTTCTCGCATCTTGCAAAATCATTCAGCATCTTTGGAGAGTATTTTGCCATGTCTATATTGCCTATAATATTTTTTATATCTCCCATATACAACCAAAGAATTTAGAGTATTTAAAGCTTATTCTTTGACAAGGACTGCGTTGATTATGCCGTCCTGAGAAGGTCTTGAGGTTACTTTTGCACTGCCTTTGTCTGTATCTATTATGCTACCTTTGGTGATTATGTTTCGCCTTACAAAGTGCCTGTTTGCAGGATTCTTAAGAACTGATTTTATCTTTGCTTTTGAGTATTTCTTTGAGCCAGGATCAAAAAGATTGACTGTTTCTGCAGATAAAAGCCTTGATTTTGAGCTTCCGCCTTTTGTTCTTGTAGTTTTAGACTTGTTCTTTTCAAGATTCGTAAGAACCGGCTCACTGCCCATCTCATATATCCTTTTTCCCCTTGCCTTGTGGAGTCTTCCCCCTGTAGGCTTTGTTCTTGCTTTTCCTTGTGTTCTCATAGAATTTCAGGGAATGGTATCTCTTTTAAAAAGATTGCGATTTTTAAGGCATAAATTCGCAACTTTTATAAATGAATGGCATATTTCAAGGTTATCAAACTACGGGGTGTTAAATTTGGCTGAACCAGCAAGACCATTAGATGCTCTAAACAGGGCAAAAGACAAAAGAGTGATAGTTGACTTAAAGAACAGCAAACAGTATGTAGGAACATTAAAGGCTTTCGATATACATATAAATGTTGTATTGGAAGATGCAGAAGAGTTAGTGAACGGAGAGATCAAGAAAAAACTGGGTGTTGTCTTTATCAGAGGAGATACAATAACTATAATCTCACCTGAATAAAAATATTTTACTGCATTATAGAGTGATGTATTATGACAAAAGGAACCCCTTCAATGGGAAGGAAGAGTGGAAAGACCAATATGGTGCACTGCAGAAGGTGCGGCAAGAGGACTTTCCACCAAAGAAAGAGAAAATGCAGCTCCTGCGGCTATGGCGGAAGCGCTAAGATGAGAAGCTATAGCTGGCAGAAGAAGTAGTTCTTTGGATTAGTTATGATTCTTTGTATTTTTTTAATTGATTATTTTAAATCACATCTTTAGTTCAACAGAGTTACTGCATTATTATTCAATCTTAATATCTAAGTCAATACACTTTCTTGCGATAATTATTTCTAGGTCAACAAGTTGCCCTGCAATTATTTAATAATAATTTAACAATAATTATCTCTAGGTCAACAAGTTGCCCTGCGATTAAGCTTATTCAATCTTAATCTTTAACGCTCGCTTTGCTCGCTACTATAGCGCTGAGACAAAGGCATTGAATTCTGGCTTAGCTTAAGCGAACTGAGCACTCAGCTTAGCTGAACTGAGACTGTGCAGGAGCAAGTAAAACTTGCGATTGCTATCAATAAGATTGAAGAATTTAAAAAAACGCTAAAAAAACAATAGATTTTTAAATAATTTATAGATTTTAAGTTTATTAGGTTATACAGAGGTGTCAAAAATCAGAGATTTTTGGACCTCCTTGTTCATTGATACTCACGCGGAGGTGTCGATCAG
>WJJM01000053.1 GCA_014729675.1 Candidatus Woesearchaeota archaeon
GATATATTGTTCCATTGTGTTGAGGTTCCTGCATCAAATACCTGAGATGTAAAGTTCCCTGCTGTCCCTGAAGAAAGATGAAGAAAATTTCCTGTTTCATTAAATTCCACATTCTCCAAAGTTCCGTCTGAATAATTATATTCTGTTGTCGTTACTCCATCTGTAATGATAGTTATATTATAGTTTGTAGAATTTGTCTCTGTCTCATTTGTTTCATTATCTCCGCCCTGGCTCTCATTGCCTGCTGTTCCTATAGTCAATGTCCTTGTCCCTGTTGAAACAGTTGTTGCATTGTCTTCTGCATAAGCAGCATAGGTATATGTTCCGTTGTTAAGATTTACAGGATTTGTATAGTATATATACTTGCTTTCATTGAACTTGTAAAGATTTGCATAATAATGCTGCTTTACCTCTTCTGCAGTCATAGTTCTGTTGTATATCCTGAAGTTGTCAAAATATGCATCTGAATAATAGTCGCTTCCTCCGCTTATATGCCCTATCTCAAAAACAGCAGGGTCTGAAAATTCAGCAGAAACAGCAGAGCTTATATCGCTTGAATGGCTTAATTCTCCATTCTTATAAAAATCCATATTTCCATCCCTGTCTGCAACAGCAACAATATGGGTCCATCCGTCTGCAGAAGTTATTGTCTCTCCTGAATCTTCTGTAAATACAGTGCTCGACTCAGCCCTGAATCTTATATGATCAGTTCCTGAAAAAAACATCGAGTATCCGTCCGCATCATAGCTTCCTTTCTGCATTATAGCATGAGTTCCGGAATCAAGTCTTTTCACCCAGAATTCAAAAGTAAAGTCCTGGGTCCCAAGATTCAAAACATCGCTGTCTGTATATTCAACATAGCCGTTCCCTGACCCAAGATAGACACTTTTCCCGTAAACTCCATCTGTATTAAATGCAGCTCCGCTTTTCAGTGTCCCGTTGTTTGCATACTTACTAATATCTACAGAATATGTTGAATTTTCTCCTATAGCAGCCAGCTCATCAAAATCAGCCATGAATATAAGATTATCATCATAGAAACTGTAGTTTGTCCCGTTCCATTCAAAATCTATCTGTTCAAGATTTTCTGCATTTGTTATGCTTGCATTTATCTCAGTATAGTTGTCTGAGGTATTTGAATTGTCATCAGGAGTTGGAGGTACAAATTCTGATGAAAGCATTCCGCTTTCATCAGTATTAACGGTTATTGGGGTTGAATTCATTTCCATACTCCAATTTTGGGAGTCTCCTGCATTAATTCCCAATACCCATTCATCACCTTCTGATGTTTGGGAAAAGCCCATAACATCTCCGCCGTACCTGGTTCCCAAGTAAAGCTGTTGAACTTCTGATGATGAAAGCGTCCTGTTATATACCAAAACTTCATCTATCTTTCCGTCAAAATAATAATCATCAGAGCTGGAATACAGCCTTCCTACAGTCAGCTGGTCTGATTTTGCCACTGTGCCTGAGCTTGAAGCTGAATTATCTTCTTCTCCGTTGATATAAATGATAATATCTGTACCATTATTCACGCACATAACATGCGCCCATTCCCCTGCAGATATAGTGCTTACAGATTCAACAAAATCATTTATAGAAGCATCCCTTTGGCCGCAACGTATTTTGTCTCCTGTCCTCATATCAAGCCCGTATCCTGCATAAGGGGTGAAAGGATCTCTTGTAGAGATAATACCGTCTCCGTTTGCAATGGTATCAGGATATATCCATCCTCCAAAAGAATAATATTCTCCTGTATCAGGAAAGTCTGCCTGTATATAATCATCAGTGCCGTCAAATTCGTAAGCTGCTCCCAGCTTACCTTCTGCAGGTACTGCCCCATAAATGTAGGCATCCTTATCAGCATGATAATCAAGAGTATCGTTGTTCAGCGGATAATAGGCTATTATGCTGCTGCCAAGCAGGGTGGTTGCAGTAAGATCACCGTTCTTATACCAGCTATATGCATAAGTTATGTTATCTCCATCTGTATCTGAAGCTGAGATAGTTCCAGTTAGATTTTCAGTGGTGTAGTTTGTTGCTGGATCTGTTGTTGTCAGACTTACAGAGCTTATCGAAGGTGCTGAGTTCTCTTCTTCTCCGCTTCCTCCTGAAGCATTGTAGCTTAAAGTAACATCATAAAGTTCAGGAGAATAGCCTGAATCATCAGTTTTAAATGAAAAGTTATACTGGAAATACTGGTTCTCTGTTAATGAAAGTGTTTGAGGAGATTCACCTATGATATCTGTCCAGGATTCTCCGGAACATGCAGCATCATCGCATGTTCTTGTAGTAAGATTCAATCTTGTTATGCCTCTTTTGTAATGGTTCTGGATTTCAGTTTGAGATAATGCTCTTTTATAGAAAGCGATCTCATCAACATCCCCTTCAAAGAAATAATCTCCGCTGCCCCTTACAACTCCAACCCTGAGATCAAAGCTGCTTGTGATGTTTACAGCAGAATGAGAGCTGAAATCTGAAGAACCTCCTGCAGCTCCGTCTTTATAAAATACAAGATTTCCGTCCCTGTCTCCTGTAACAGCTATATGCGTCCATCCGTCAGATGATGTTACAGTTGCAGAACTCTCAATATTAAATGCATCAGCCATCCCTCTGAATCTCATGCTGTTCGTACCTGTAAAATGCCAGTCATAGCCGTCACTTGAGCTGATATGCCCTGCAGGGTCAGCCTTGTCTATTATACCTTCTGTTGATGTTCCATCTCTATTGACCCATAACTCTATGGTAAAATCATCTAAACCAATCTCAACATTATCACTATGATTGACTGTAATTATATCATCAGATCCGTCAAGGCCGATAGAATAATTCACCTTTCCTGTTTGTTGATACAATGCCCCATTATAACTTGCAGTATTTCCTTCTCCTGAAGAATCAATTAAACTTCCACTTGCTTCATCAAGATGCAGCAGCAGAGTATTATCTGTCATATTTGCTCCGCCTGCGCCGCTTTCAACTGCCTTATCTGAAGGGAGAGCTCCGATATCATTAGATGTCCAGCTGATATTGTTCCATACTGCAGAACTCCCTGCATCAAATATTTGTGAGGCATAGCTTCCTCCTGTCTGCCCAGAACTTAATTCAATATGATCAGCACTCCATTCAGTACTTGAATATGTTCCCTGATTAAATTCAGCTTCAGTATCATCAACAAACTCTGAAGCATAAGCAAGACTCAAAAATAGGGTTGCTATAACTAATAAGATCATTACCTTTTTCCACACCTCTTTTACACACACCATCTATATATTCTCACACATTTATTTATTTTTTACTATTTAAATTTTTTTCTATCCCCAGATAACCAGGATTACTGTTGTTGTCAAAACTTTTATCGCATTTCTGTTGTTGTTTTTCTTATACATATTTTTCCCTCTTTTCTATTATTATTCTTTATAGTCATCTATCTGTTCTTTCATGAACAGTTCAATCTTCTTTGAAAGCATTATTGCATTCTCTTCACAGTATTTTTTGTATCTTTGATATACATTAGAATCTATACTAAGTGTTACTTTTCTTGGACCATTAAACCTTAATTCTTTCACATCTGTTATTGGCTTGCCCAATTCAGTATCTTTAACTAAGCATATTATCTCGTCTACTTTATCTAGATCATGCTTATGTACTAAAAAATTAGAAGCAACAGTTTCTAGCTCAACATTAACATTTTTTCCATCTTTGAGCATTATAAAGTCAGGGCATCTAGAGATATCAGGCCTTACAATCTTGGAAAATCCTAATTTTTTATAATTATCCTTAAACCAATCTGCAAATTCTTTTTCATTCTTTATTATCTCTTTGCTCATTTCATCCTCCATAGATTCATCTTTCCAACTTTAAAGCCGTCAATCTCGCCGTCTATCTGCAGCATAAGACAAGCCCTATCTATAGTATGCCATGCTTTTTCAAGTTTTGTGCTTAGATCTGATGTAGAAAGAGGTGTCTGTGAATGCTCGATTTCCTTGACTATATCCTTTTTTAGCTTCTCTTTTTTGCGAACAACAGTACTTTTATTAGTACTATCAAAAGTACTTTTCTTAGAACTATCAACCGTCCTTTTATTAGTACTATCAACCATGCTTTTATTGGTACAGTTGTTCGCATATTTAAATGTTTTGGTTTCCTTGATCGTGTTTTCGCATCTTAAAAATTAAAACATCAATATTCCACCATTCTTTTTGAAATTTAAAATTTCTAAAATGCCAAAAATTTTTATTATTGGATATGTGGAATCTTGACTGTGCTCAAAATAGAAATTGTAAGGAGTATTTCTTTTTGACAAACCTGTAAATCACATGTTTGGGATTAGCTGTTTGCACCAGACCCAAGAGTTATAGAAGAGTCATCAACATGCAGATATCTCTAAATCTTTTAGCTGTATTTAACCAAATCAAGTATTTCAAATTAAGCCAATTTATACTTATATATAAAGAAAAAAATACTTACAAACAAAGATTAAATTATCAAATATTACTTACAATTAAAGAAAAAATAACTTACAATTAACTAGTGAATTATATGATCAACTTAACCTACAATTAAAGAATCTAATACTTACAATTAAAGAATTATTATTCTTACAAATAAATAAAAAAATACTTACAAATACAGATTATTCCTTATATATCTTTTTAATCACAGAAATATTTATATATCTTTACTTACATTTATGGATATATTCACTTAATTTTATGAAAAAAAGAGGCAGAATCCACAAAAATACAGAAATCTCTAGCAATTCTTCTAGCTTATCTGATGACAAGGATATTGAATCTATCAAGAATGTCATTCAAAGGCTAAAGCAAAAATATCATCTTTCCACAACAGATATACTTAACTATTCTCAGGAAGATATTCTTATACCTTGCTCAATATTCAATAATAATTTATCCCCTCTAGAGACAGTTGTAAAATATCTAAAAGAGAATCTTGGATTAAAGTTTTCTAGAATAGGTGAGCTTTTGGGAAGATCAAGCAAGACAGTATGGCAGGCATACAAAAATTCTTCAAAAAAAAAATTGGATTCAGTCTGCTCTGCTGAAGAGTCAGAATATTCTATTCCTATATCTTCAATAAATGCAGATCTCTCATTATTAGAATCCATCGTATCCTATCTAAGATCTCATTTCAACCTATCGTATCATCAGATCAGTCTTTTGCTGAAAAGAGACGAAAGGACAATCTGGACAGTCTACTCAAGAGCAAAGAAAAAACTAAAACATGCTTCCTAAAAAAACTATAAAAAAGGACAGAGAAACAATAAATGCAGCTCCTGCTTTCAGCAGCAGTCTTAATCCCAAGGATCTTAAAGGAATAATGACTCCAAGGGAAAGCTCGATAAAGACAACTCTAAAATCTCCTTTCTTCATAGCTTCATTGCTATTCTTAATTCTAATGACTTCCATCTATTTCATGGCTCCTGGAATAACTGGATTATTTGTAGCAGATCCTTCTTTGATTTCTTATGAAGAAAATATCAATTGGAAGATAGACTCTAACCAGGAATTTAAATTTGAGATAGATGATCATCCAGAAGAGTTCTATCTAAAAACACTTATGCTTTCAGGAACATATACAGGCAATAGTACGATAAAAGCATTCTTGGAAGCAGACGGAGAAAGATATCTTATTTTTGATCAGGATATGATAGAAGAGCAATCTCTCTCAGAGATAACATCTCTTTTTGTAGATTCAGAACCAGAACCAGAAGAAGCAGAAGAAGATTATGAGATAGAAGAAGAAATAGAGGAAGAAGAAGGAATCATAGAAGAACTTCCAGATGCAATGGAAGAGACAGAAGACGAACAGACTGATGATATAGATGAGAGCGATGAAACAGAAGATGATGAAGAGATGAATGATATTGAAGAAGAAACTGTTGAAGAAGAATCTGAAGATCAACCTGCTGAAACAGAAGAAACAAACCAAACAACAGATGATTCTGTTCAGGAACCAGAAGATAACGAAACCCAGGAAACAATTGAAGATGCAGAATCAAATCAAACACAGGAGATAGAAGAAAACATCACAGAAGACATAGAGACAATATCAAATATAACTGAAAACACCAACCAAACAGAGATCAATGAAACAGATTCTATTGAAGAAAACACTACCCATGATATTCAGGAAGATATAACAGAGAACATAACTCAGGAGACAGAAGATGAACTCAACATCACAGAATTCAACACAACAGTAAATGCAACTGAAAACATAACACAAGAGCTTAATCTTTCTATCAATATGACAGAAAACATTACAGCCAATATTTCCACCAATATCACAAACATAACCAATATCACTGCAAATATCACCAACCTAACAACAAACCTTACTCAAAACATCACCCAAAACATCACCCAAAACATCACCCAAAACATCACCCAAAACATCACCCAAAACATCACC
>WJJM01000054.1 GCA_014729675.1 Candidatus Woesearchaeota archaeon
CAGGGCCTGCTTGAGCCTCTTATCGTAACTCCGAGAGGCAAGAAGTACATGATTGCAGCCGGCGAGAGACGCTGGAGAGCCTGCAAGTCACTCAAGCTGAAAGAGGTTCCCTGCATCATAAAGCCTGAGCTTTCAGACAAAGAGTTGACCGAGCTGGGCATTGTGGAGAATATACAGCGTGAAGACCTTACCCCCATCGATGAGGCAAATGCCTACAAGTTCCTTATCGACAACTGCGGCTATACTCAGAGAACTCTTGGAAAAAGAGTTGGCAGGACAATGGCTGCGATCAATTACAAGCTTTCTCTTTTGAAGCTCAGCCCTCAGCTCAAAAAGTCTGTTGCCAAAGGGGAAATCACAGCCACGCAGGGAAGGTCAATCGTGCAGTCTGTCAACAAGGTCAAAGATGATTCAGAGAAATCCAAAGTCCTGTCTGACATCAAAAAGAAGATCGACCAGGCAAAGAAAGACAACAACGGCAGGAAGCTTGATACAAAAGATGTGAAGATAATCGCTTCACAGACAGCAGGAAATGCTTCAGGAAAAAAGCCTAAAACTGAACATAAATCAAAGTCAAGGACATCCAAGAAAGCCTTTTCTGAGGGCATCAACAGCATCTATAACACTGTTGAGAAGCTTCATCTCACAAATGGCTCTGCCAATGCCTGTGCAAAGCTCATTATCGGAGACAGGACAATAGAAACCTGCATAACCTCAACAACAAAAGCCTTCAACAGGCTGAATGATGCCCTGACAAAGATCAAGAAAGAGAAAAAGCTGGCAGGAAAGAAGTAAAGTTAACGTGGGTTAACAAGCGAGAAGGCAATCATCAAGGGGTGGTTGCCTTCTTTTTTTATATCTCTAAAATGTTCTTAGCTTCTGATAATATTTTTTTATCATATTGTTTGTATAACAATAATATATAAATACTACTTAGATTTAAATATATAAATGATATTCGACTTAAGTTTTATAACGCCCACAGAAGCTTTTTATGCAACATCTCCCTCTTGGGATAGATCAAAATATGAATTACCTTTCAAAATACCAAAGCATGCTACATCAGATCTTAAAAGAGATCCTTACAGGCCAATTCCTATAGATACTTTTTACCATTCCCTTAAAAGATTAGAAAAAATTGAAACAATAGAGATGACTCCTTCAGGGATAAAGGAAGCAATCGATCGTGACAGATTTGAGAATTTGGGCTGCAATTATCTTATGGCAGACAACGTGTTAATGCGTTTTCGCAAAGACAGTTCTTATCTACAAAAAGAACCTCTTATTCATACATTCAGCATGATAGGCTCATCAAAAAATATTCTTGAGCTATCTAAGAAGATAGATTTACCTCATCCTTTCGACGATGATAAATATCCTTATAGAGATTATTTTCATCAAGAAGGTCTTACGTTTTATGTTTTACAGAAAGAATATGACCTTGAAGCTACATTGGGATCTTGATGATAATTATTCCAAAATGCCTTTGTTAGTAAAGTATTATCGGTGACGGCGCGTACAGTACTTCCAGTCAAACGTTCTTTTAAAAGATAATATTTGTCACTATCTTTCTTTTTACAAAGAGAATATTCCATCTTGTTGGAAAATATTCGATCTATCAATTTGATTACATCCTCAATTTTATAAGTGATCATCGCACCGCAAACAATTCCTGATTGAAATTCAACAAGTCGCATTAAAGGATGATTTTCTTTGTAGAATTTAGATAGAGCTATCCCTTTTTCATCTGAAGGACAAAGAACTATCACGGGTTTACCAAGGCTTAAGGCCATTGCATATTCACTTACCTTTCCAAGGCTCTCTTTATATTGACTTAAATAAATGAGCAACTTAGATGTCTTTACCATTAAACACTCAATTATTCCTTTGTCCTCGTGATGCTTAGCGACACTAAGCGTAGGATCAAAATAACGTATATCATATTTTTTAAGCTTATCATGTCGAAAAATTCCTTCACATAATTCGCCAATATATTCGAAATCTTTCCTTCTTCGCATCGAAGTAGCGACGTACACATCAAGATCATTACAGCAGGATAAAAATAAATCAGTGTTCTTTCTAGCCTTTTTCTTGCATTTATTGAAGATATCCTTTTGTTTAGTATAAATACTTTCAATATCTTCTAAAGCTATAATTTTCTGTTCTGTATCTTCATACATAAGCTCAAGAAGTTCTAACTGACCTTCTTTTTCGGCTATTTCTTTAGCTTTTACTTTTAATTCTGAAGAATTGATTTCTTTCTTTCCATCTTTAAGTTCTTCAGATGCTTGAACGACATACTTAACATGCTTAGCATCAACAATCGACATGATATTTTGATTGTATATTTCACAAGCTCTTTCTGAAACTAGATATCTATTCTGAAAAGGTATATCTTCTGGCCCTGCAACACTTCCTCGTGTTATTAGATGGCGTTCATCAAATCGATTGCTTTCAAAAAAACTTTCAATTTCCTTATGAGAATGCTTATGAAGATATGCATATGCTTGATGAAAATTTCCCCAATATAACATAGCATCATGAAAGAATCGATAAAGTCCCCATTTGAGTTGATCCATAGTTTTAATTTCATCAACACCATTTGGAGGCTTATAGGTCTGATTTTCAAATATTTGTGAAACAGGATAGGGGTGACGAGATGGTGCTTCTAAAAAATAATACCGAAAGAAACCATGACTCATAGCGGCTTGCGAATAATAGTACAATATCTGATTTAATCTTGTCCATGAAAGCCCTCCGTCAGTGAGTGCTTCAAGACCAATGATAATTGGGAATAAATCTTCCTGCGTATGATTCTCTATCTTAAAAATCGGAAAGAGTTCTGATAATTCGTTTTTCAATTTATTTAAATCTAACATACCACTTCCTTTCTTAGTCTATTTCTTTCTGTCATACTGAAATCTATAGACATACCAATCATCTAAAGGATTATCAGGGTCGTCACCTCCTGGACCTGACTCGCATTTATGCAAAAGCGCTAGAAATGTTTCTTGCTTTTGCGCTTCTTCTCTTGTAGCGTATGGACCAGATACTGTCCAATTCCAGATTTTGTTATATACCGTTTCCCAATATTTCTTTCGTGCATCTAAATCAGTTGTCATCCCAACTCGACAAGGCATAATGTTCTCCTTTACAAGATAAATCTATCTCCCAATCCCAACTAAATCTCCCTGCTCAGCTATCCTCTTCACTTTCTCAACCAATTTCATCATCAAGACACCTTCTTTTCCTTCCTGCTTCCTCTTCTTTTAATTTCTCATCTGGATTATCTTTCTTACTCTCAGCTAACTTAGAAAATCCTTTATATGCGTACAATTTTTCCAGTCTTTCATCTGTAACACAATAATTCAGCTGCAACGGCCTTTCAACTGTAACTTTTGTATAGCCGAAATCCTCATTATCAAATATCTTAACATTTGAAGAAGAAAACTCGTTATAACACTCTAAAATTTGTTTAATATCATCATCAGTCAAATACTGCCTTTTATATCCCAAACTTCTGCGCATCTTCTTGAATTTAGAAGTTGCATCAACAAGTTGTATCTTACCTACACGAGAAGTTGGCTTTTCATTTGTCAACACCCAGATATATGTCCTTATTCCTGTGTTATAGAACAGCTGGTCTGGCAATGCTATAATCGCTTCTATAAAATCATTTTCAATCATCCATTTTCTTATATCGCTTTCCCCAGAACCAGCATCACCAGTAAACAAAGGAGAACCGTTTGTAATTACTGCGATCCTTGACTTTTCCTTTGCCTTCATCTTGGATAGCATGTGCTGCAAAAACAACAGTTGCCCGTCATTGATGCGAGGCAGTCCAGCCCCGAATCTTCCTTCAAAGCCTTTTTCAGCTTCTTTCTTCACTGCTTTTTGATCTGCCTCCCACTTTGTTCCATAGGGGGGATTAGATATCATAAAGTCAAACTGATCGTCTTCAAATTGGTCATTTGAAAGAGTGCTTGTAGGGCCTTTAATATTTTCATCCTGCTCCCCTTTCATAAGCATATCAGCCTTGCATACTGCGTATATCTCTTCATTCAGTTCCTGACCATACAATACAATGTCAACTGATTCGTTCATGCTCAGCACAAAATCCTTGCAACTCGTGAGCATCCCCCCTGTTCCGCAGGCAGGATCATATATTTTTTTAATTATGTTTTTCTTCTTCAGATGAACTCCATTCTCAACAAAGATGAGTTTTGTCATCAGCTCAACAACATCTCTCGGAGTGAAGTGCTCTCCTGCTTCTTCATTTGACTGTTCAGCGAATTTCCTGATCAGCTCTTCAAATATTGTTCCCATCTCATGATTTGAAACAACATCAGGATGCAGGTCAACTTTTGATTCTGAAAACTTTTTAATCAACAAAAAAAGTAAATCTGCTTTTGCCAGACGCGCGATATGAGCTTTCAGATAAAAGTTATCAAAAATATCCTGAACATTCTTGCTGAATCTGTCAATGTAATGTATCAGATTCTGCTCAATATGCTCAGGATCCTCAAGCAGTGTCTTGAAATCGTATTTTGAATAGTTATAAAACCCCAGAGGCTTTCCGCTGCTGTCTTTTGCAGAATCATAGAGAATATGCTCCATATTCTCAAACTGCCCTTTGTATTTGTTACGCGCCTCAAGAACCTTTTCTTTTGAATCAGACAAGACAGAATCAAATCTTTTCAGGACTGTAAAAGGCAGTATCACTTTCTGATATTCATTCCGCTTATATGTTCCCCTAAGCAAGTCTGCGCAATCCCATATAAATGTAATCTTTTCCTGAAAATTGCTCACTTTAAAACCCTCTTAAGAGTTAGAATTGTAATGAATATTTAAATATTGCTTTTTAACCTCATGACATCATATTTCTCAATCTTTTCTTCGGATTATCGAACTTAAAAAGTAAAATATATATAGCATTGTTCATTTGTAATATTATATGGATAGAGAGGATAATAAGACTATGAAGTATTACTCACCTCCTATTGAATACATGGGAAGTGGTATTTATAAAATAAGTTTATATCAAAACCCGAGAAAAAAAGTTGAAGTTACAGTTCATACTAATATTATTGAGAAATTACTTTCTCAATATTCACAGAAGGATGATTAGATATATGGGTTCTAATCACATTATCGGGCCATGAATGAACCTTAGATTCGAGAGTTTTTCCATTTGCTAATTTAGACTTTGTAATAAACACTTTGCTGTTTGTTTTGCTAACTTTAATCTTAACTTTAGACATCAGATTCCTTTCCCGTTGGAAGTTGTTTCTCAGATCTATCGATTTCTTCAAAATCTGCCATATCAAATGCACACAGAACTGAGTAAAGAGCATCTGCTATAGCCCCACCTAGCTCTGGATCATAACGGCGATTAAAAATATTTCTAGATTTAGAATCAATACACAAAAAACCATGTATATCTTGTGAACAAGTCATGTGCTCTTTGTTTGTCTCTGAAGTGGTATCCTTACGTATAGGGAATACAATAACACTATGGTACTCAACAGTCTTGCCTTCTTCAAATCGAGTATTCTGATATCCTTGTTTTTTAAATATATTTCCACATATCCAATACCTTTCTGCGCCTTTTTCCATAAAAAATAACTCTCGAAAATCCGTATTGCCTGCTATTGTATGATTCACATCTGAATGTTGATCTAATTGTTGACATTTTATCTTAGATTTGATATCTCTTGTAAATGTTCTAACATAATAATATCGAACTCTTTCTTTATCATCTAAGTCCTCTCTAATATTGGGATCTACTTTTATTAGTTTTAAAGATACACGACAGTCTACACCTTTGATTAACGAAAAGGCATTGGATATATTAGTCAGCACTTCGGTAAACATACCTTTGATTACTTTCATTGGAAGGTTGTCATAATATAACAATGTATATGAGATATCACGCATAATATGCTGTGCCATATGAATATAGGAAAGCGCTTCGGCATACCTTGCCTTCATTGAGTATCTGAATTCTGTAAACAAAAAAAGAAACGTAAAAATAATAAGTAAAAGACCGAGCGTTATTACACAGACAATAGACGTTGTTTGAGGAGAAGATGTGAAGAATATACTTAAAGGAAAAATGATCGCCAAGAGGCTGGCAACGGTTTGTAATATTCTTTCTATTTTAACCAAAAATCGCGGAAACCTTGGAAGATATGTTTCGTGAGCGTTGATGTCGGAATTTATCATATCATTAAATTACCAAGAATGTTATGTATTATTTTAGGATCAATCGTTATTCAGTCAAGTATAAAATATATAGGGCTGAAATGTACTACTTGTCAGGTGGCTCAACAAGTCCGACAACCACTTTTTAATGTTAACGTGAGTTATCGTTCAAATGCTTCCAGACATCATATTTCTCAATCTTTTCTTCGGATTATCGAACTCAACCTTATCCTTGTCAAACTTCTCAGGATCATAGCCTTCATACCAGCCGGAAAGCCATTCCTTCATCCGATCATGCTCTTCATGCTCTGGATCATTAAGGATATCTAAGAGTTCATCATATCCCAGCGTACCTCCGCAATCCTCTGGCGGACAGGCTCTTTCTCCTTCAAGGCAGAGGGGATAATCCTTATCCTTTTCTTTGAGAAGAATCCCTTCGAACAGAATTTCATGCTGCCAGCAGTCTCCAAAATCATATTCATACTCAGCAGTCTGCCCTGGTTCAATAAAATACATGTCAATGCGTATGTCCCAGCCTGGAAGCGCAGGATCATCTGCATCCATAGGAATTCCGATCATTGCTTTCTTGTGGGCATGCTTTCTCTTCATCCTGAAAACATGAAGATGATAATCAAGCCATCCCATAGAATCCTGGATAGCAACATGAAGATCCCAGAATGAATATTTTGAAGGCACCTGGATACGTCGCCAAATCAGAGGCTCAATGTCTTTGAGAGTAATCTTGAACTGGAAAACATTTTGACTGCTCATGATTTAGACTCCCTATCGAATATTTCATCTTGAGTATATATAAAGTAATAGGATTTTCCAGAAATTAAGTCAATTTTATGGTCTCGCAATCCATGACGCATCTAAACCCAAAAAAAGAAGTTTTATGGTGGGGCTCGTCTCCTGCCCTATAAAAAGCAGCCATATAGGTTATATCATTAATAAAAGCACCGCCTTTCTGAGTTTTCATCGTATCACTAAACCAGGTAGAAATCCACTCCCATACATTTCCGGTCATGTCATAAACCCCGTATGGACTTACGCCATCCTTATATTTTTTGACAGGAGTAGTTGCAGCATTCTTGCTTTCTAGGCAATTGCACTTATGAAAATCAAATCTGTTCCCCCATGGATATATCCTTCCGTCTGTTCCCCTAGCAGCCTTTTCCCATTCCTGTTCTGTCGGCAATCTTTTTTTGTTCCATCTTGCATATTCATTCGCATCTTCCCATGAAACGAATATTACAGGATGATCCTTTAGCTCGACTGGAATTCTATCATTTTCCCAGTGGCTTGGAGCAGGGCGATGAGTCTCTTTGATGAACTGTAAATATTGTTCATTAGTGACCGGATATTTATCTATAAAATAATCAGGCAGATAAATATTTTGATTATTTTTTCCGAACTTAAAATTACCAGCAGGTATATGTATCATCCCTTTAGGAGCATCCATTTTCTTATCGTATTTTCGAGCTTCAGATGTATGTTTAACTGTTGATCTTCCTGAAACTGACTTAACAGACGCTATAAGTCCTTTACAGCTTATAAATCTTTTGTTCTGGTCAGGATGTGAAGACGTCTCAAATATGTGCTGATATTTACATAGCCTCGCTTTAATTTTATCTTCAGAAAAATAGCTTGGGAATTTGTCTGGATCTCCACTGAGCATTTCTCTAAGAAGAATGCCTAATGAGTAGATATCTGCCCGAAAGTCAACATATTTTGCATCAAGAAACTGTTCCGGAGCAGCATACCCTCTTGTGCCCATTCCAAGGTCTGTACTTGTTACCCTTGTAGAAGATGCCAAGAGATCAACCCCCAGGCCAAAATCAGATATTTTTAGAATTTCGTCTGGAAAGATAAGGATATTCTCAGGTTTTATGTCCCTATGGATGATACCTTTCATATGCATATGTAATACGCCTTCGCATATCTGAAGAAAATCAGAAACAATCTCATTCTCCTTCTGACATCCGATCACATTTCCAAGGTGGCCTATCGGCGTATATTCCATAACATAATATGGAGGGTTGCTTTCCAGGTTGAAGTCTAATATCCTTAAGATATTTTTGTGCTTAAGCTCACTCAATATCTTTATCTCGCGTGCAAACCTTTTATTGATTTGAATATCTTCTTTTAGATGGGGATGGATATATTTTATTGCAACAACTTCATTATCTTTTTTTCTGAACGCTATCTTGACGACACCAAACCCTCCAACCCCAAGCTCTTGCCCAATAAAATATTTATCTTTGAGATTATCTTGCATAAGATGTCTCTTCTATTTTAAGGCCAGAATGATTCCAATTACGGCAATTATCATGCCATATATTCTCATTTGATGTGTTCTGTGAATAACATTCCATCCAGAGTCAGTCAGTTTCCATAATGTTCCAGTTGAAGTAAAATCAAGAGGATTTTCAGGCAGCATACCATCTTTCAATTTGCCTTTTGGGATCGCTTCTTCTAATGGCTCAACCCAGCCCCTCATCCAACTAGTATTCAAAACTTCTATAATTTCAGGGTCATCAGGTATTCCTTGTTCAATTATCCATACAGGTCCAGACAAAACCTGTGCTACTCTTTGCTTCGACAATTTTTTAAGAATCCTATAGACTTTGCGTTCGTATAACAAATCTTCAAGCATGCTTTAATATCCTGAGAAGTTCAATCTAAAATATTATATAATTTGCATAGAATAATGAGTATATAAAAAGCAATATGATTTTCCAGAAAAAAGGATTTCAGATTAAGACAATCGAATTTCAATCCTTCGTATTTTATAGCCTAGTCAGCTTTGATAAACATGCAAATTATTCCGCAGTACGAACGGAAACCAGTTAATCTTTTTTACATAAGAATAGACGGGTATGAAAGAAGGTTATTAGTGCCTTAGTCATTCCACACGACTATAATATATGTTGTTTGCTCTCAATGTTTCAGGAACACCGTTTCCATTTATCGAGAAACTTACAACACGGGAATTTCCTCTGACAGGCCACCACAAAATCAGTAGCTCGGTCCATTGTCTGTCGATTCAAAGTGCAAACGTTTTGATCATCGGTAAGTCCATCACTTATCTGGCTATTATTAATCGCAAGTAGTGCTACTGTGGATGCGACAGGGAAACTGACCAGTCTTATATTCGTATCGCGATCCCATTCAGCATATACTGGTCGGTCACTGGTTACAAATGGTTTGTCCAGAGTGGTGTTTAGTAGGTGCCATTTCCAATTCAGAAGTCGCTCTTGCATACTTTTAGTCCATATCCATATTCCCCCAAGTTGGTTTTGTTGAAGAAAGTTGTCGAAGGACATAGAGGGTTGCCCCATCATCTTAGACCATAATTCAATCAAATCTTGTATTTCTTTGCGCTTTTCGGAAGTAATGCTATGTATGTATTTGTGCTCTGTAGTACGCAATATATCAGGCGAGCGTGCAGCGGTCAGCGCTATAAACAAAGCGATTGCGGACCTTTCATCTTTGTTTAGACATCGTCCTTGAGCCATCTTTTTCAATGCTGGAGCTGCGGGGTCTTCAACTTTGATTTTTAAGAATTGATCGAATTCATCAGTGCGCTTTCCAGCGTTGTTGAATACAGTAAAGAGATGAGAAAACCAACCAATACCTTTCGGAGATCGCTCCTCCCAGCGTCCATCCTTTCGAGTAAAGACATTGAGTTTGTTAGAGAATATCGGCTCCGCGAAATTCCGAAGATAGAATCGAGAGATGTAATGTTGACGACGTGCTATTTTCGACATATGGCACAAAGTTTGTTAAGCTGTTTTTAGAAAAATATCTGTTGGGAATATGTATCAATATCAAAGTATAATACATCGGAATCACCTCCTGTCAATATGTAATTGTCAACCGTTAACCCAAGTTATCCTTCTCCCACAGATCCTCAATACGATAATATTGTCTCATATCAGATAACGATTCAATCAAATACTCAACCTTTGTATCAATAGTCTTTACTCTTTCCAAGATTTCATCCAGTTTTTTTTCCATTTTCATCTTAACCATCCGGAGCCCTTGCATAAAACAACACGGGCTTCTTTCCCCTCAACATATTTCTTTATCACATCCCCTTTCTTAAAATCAGCAACAAGAAGAGAGACAACAGGAACCTCAGCTGAAATGCATTTGTCAATATTTTTCTTCCAATTTGACCTGCCTGTCTCTATCTCTACTGAAAACCGATTACCAGCCGAATCAACAGCAAGGAGATCAGCAAAGTGGCCGTTGGAAAGCTCAGCTTCTATTCTTACTTCTTTAAATCTCCCTGTTTGAAATAATGCTTTAACAGCTTTGAATTTGGCATTTTTATGCTCTATGCCTTCCTGCAATGTGTCATATTCGACTTCAAAGCCCATCTCATGCAGTTTTTCTACGCCTTTTCTTGTTAGCTGAAGTATCATCTTTTTTCTGCCAGTCCTGTTCGCAGCTAACTCAGATATACGTATGAGATTATTCTTTTCAAGCTCATCACGGGCATTCTTCGCTTTTCTTACTGATATTCCAAGCCTTTTAATGTGATTTGTCATTGAACAATATTTATTCTTCATTATGTCTATCAATAGCATATTCTGATAATTCCATCCTTCTCTTTTATCAGAAGGAATCAAAGGCTGTTTCTGGTTTCTTTTTTTCTCATTCTCTGAAGAAAACCCGGAATTTTTGCAGAAAATCCTGTAACGCCTTCTTATCTCCTCATCTGTGATATTCTCTGTCTTATTGGCAAAAGGAGTTATCTTTGACAAGAACGGGGATAATGTTTTCTTTTTGACTATGGCCTGCCCTACTTCCAGATTTCCCAGAAAATGCTTCTCATCAATATGCAAAAAATCAGAAGCATAGTTCATGTCCTTCCTGAACTTCAATCTCAAGCATATCAATGTATTGACATTTGCTGGAAATACATTGGATAATGTTGAAGGCATCTGATCTGCAACAATAAAACACATCCCCAGGGAACGCCCCATCCTTAACAGCTTCTCAGATACAGATTCAGCTGAATGCTCGTCTTTATGTATAAGGTTGTGGGCTTCTTCCAATACAACAAGAATATTCGGCTTGTTCTGCGGCAGCTCTCCTGAGCTTGTTTTCTGCATGAATGAGTGATACATCCACCAGTTGAAGTAATCTATGAAAAAACTCTTCTGATTGGAAGAGAGTGCATCCAGCTCAAATATTGTCCGTTTATCAAGTATTTTTTCAGGGCATTCCTGGCAGTCAAGCATCTTTCCAAGCTCGCCTGAAGCCAGCGCTTCAACAACCCTGAAAGTAGATTTGAACCAGTCTGTTTTTGTTCTTTTCTTGTATTTCGGATCTTCTGAGGCATCTTTTATCCATTTATAAACATGCTTGAATGTCGGATATTCTTCTTCTATGCCCTGCAATATGCCGTATTCCTTGTACAGCTCAAGAAGACAGGTGTTTAGGATGCTTATAACGCCTTCTCCAACATAAAATGCCTTTGCTATTATATCTACTAATTGTTTTGCGTATTCTTCCGGGTGAGCTCCTGGAGGCGGTATCAATGGATTGAGCTTGAATGGAGCTGTCTTTGAATTTCCCAGCGTATAGACAGAGAATTCATCTTTTATCTCAATGTCTGATAACAAAGTCCTGTGGGTCTGCTTCCAGTCAAATATGATGACAGGGATATCGGTTTTCAAGCACACCTGCTTGACTATCCTGCCGATTGTTATGCTTTTTCCTGAGCCAGTGCTTCCTATGATTCCGATGTGCTTCAGGAGGTCTGCATCATCAAGGCCGAAATCTCCTGCATTCCAGCCAATATAATCAACATCTCCTATGCTGTATTCTCCTTTTGTCTTATAAGGAGAAGGCGGGGGCAGGATTATCTTATTTGCATCCAGGCTCGGCTCTATCTTCTGCATATACAGGCCTTTTATTATGGATTCTATCTCTTCTCTTCCTTTTCTGTCATCAAGCATGTACTGCCTGTAGAGCTTGTCGGTTTTCTGCTTTCCTATCACAGGAGCAAGCTTCCTGAGCATGTCTTTTACATCAGCTTCCATCTATACCACCTCTTCTCTCGGCCTGCCTGAACTCATCCATAGCTTCAAGCAGATCATGCTGACTTCTTGAAACATCACTCCAGCATTTTATCTGCTCGTCTCTCTTCTGCTTTTCAAGAGAATGCAGGTCTGAATACATAGTAATTTTTGCCTTGTCCACGCTTGGTGAATATCCCCACGGCCAGTTCTTTTTCAGGTTGTCAATCTTACTGTCCACGCTGCATATTGAGTAATCAATCTCCGTCTGAAACTTCTCGCTCAGCTCTTTTCTTTGCTTTATCTCCTCTGAGAGTGAATCGACCCTGTATTTTAATGCCTCTGTCCTTCCTGCAAGTATGTCAAGAGAATCAGCAGGAGCAGGCTGAGGCTTTTCAAAAGCTTCAGTATGCCCTGCTCCGCTGTAGAGGTAAAATGGCTGAACATAATATTTCATAAATTCTGAATTGTCTTTTTGTTCCATGTTACTACTATAGAATAGTGCAGGAATATAAAAATGTAATGGGGTATGTGTGGGGGAAAAGTAGTTGATTCCTTGCAAATGGAGTTCTTTCCCGGGAATTCCCATTTTTCCCTTGACAAACCACAGAAATGAGGATATATTACCTAATAATATTATAAAAATGCGGAGTTGGTTATTATGATCTCCCCCAAAATAGCAAGAGAAAAATTAGGTATTTTCAAAACACAGCTTGCTCGAGCAGCAAATCTCGACGTCAAAACGATTACAAAAATTGAAAAAGGACTGGCAGTTCGGAATGAAAGTTGCTCCAGATATTACATTGGATTACAGAAATTGAATCCTGATATCCAATGGATTTTCGAAAAAATAAAATGGCCTGCAAAAAAAAATTGACTTTATTCACGACCTCTATATAATATTCGTATTTGACTAGTGCTCACAGAAATTATATAAAGAAGGAAGTATTCCTTACTCAATAAATGGGGAATCAAATCAGAGGAGAGAAAAATATGAGTTTAATGGATAAGTTACGTGAGCAAGGAGTAATTGGCGACGAGGTAATCTCTATCAAGGTTACAGAGGACTCTGAAGGGTATGAGGAATACCAAAAGATTTTGAAAAAAAAATATAATGATCTCGAAGCATATGAAGAAAGAAGAGTTCACGAGCAAAATGCTGCTTGGGCTGCAGCAAAAAATACATATATTGATTAACCTACCTCTTCTCTTGAAAACCATTTTATTCTGGAGACGAAACTTTATTCTAAATGTACACCCTTTATTCTAATCAAAAGGAAAAAGCGCATCTTAGGTCTTCTCTATCTCTATTTAAATCATCATCCCCTGTAATTGATCAAATCATTGATATTATCGACAACAGTGCATCATGTTTACTTGAAGACAATTATTATGACAAAGACTTCCTCAGTTGTCATCAATATTTCTACTCAAGATCTAATTCAATTATACCTCATAGATGCAAGCGAATTCACTTCTTTGATAAAGAAATTCCAAATGAAAATTTAATATACAACAAAGATTTCTCTCGATATCAAGATAATTATATGGGATATACGATAATAAATCCTATAGAAAATGGCAAGATTGGAAGAACATTAGTAAGGGGTGATAGCGACAATCACGAGTATTATCTGACGTGCAAACAAAAATATACAAGTTCTATTGCAGGAACAGAGTTTAATATTAACTGTGCTCCGTTTATCCCTAAAGATAGAAATGTTATGATGTGCGCTCACGCCGCTTTATGGATGTATTTAAGATTTCTTCATCATTTTTATCAAATTGGTGAGTTTCTACCATCCGAGATTGCGACCAATGTTTCCTCTTGTTTGGGCCAACAAGAATTCCCATCACAAGGTGCAACAATAGGCGAAATTGCTGAAGCATTAAAGTCTTTTGGATTGAAGGTTGGTTTGATAAGTGAAGAAAAGAGTAACCTATACTTTAAAAATAAGGAAGATTTTATTTTTAACGCGGCCTATCCCTATTTAGAAGCAGGATTGCCGGTATATGCCACTGCAAGAAAGTACTTCATTTTAGAGAACAAGAAAAAACATGAATGCGTAACTAAGAAACATTTAGAATGTAATCCCGCCATTCCTTACTTTCAAACCGGTCACGCTTTTTTACTAATAGGGCATGGAAAAATAAATAGACCTTCAAAAGAATCTCTTCAAGCCACCTTCAAATCATTGCAAGAATCCAAAGATCAACAGCATCATCCTTGTGTCGTAGAGTATTCGACCTTCATTAATCAGTTAATAAAGCATGATGACAAGGATGGAATGTATTGCCCTGTCTCCTATAACATACAAGAGCCAGACCATAAGGATAAAAACTATGTGCTGTCTGAAATCGACTATATGGTTATTGCACAACCAGAAAACGTTTCTGTAAATTCTGTTGAAGCATTAGCATACGCGAAAAGAGTAATAAAAGATATTGAACCAACAATTACGAGCAAAATTATCTCAAATAAAAATAACGATACTGCTTATATCAATCGAGAACTAAAAAGATTTTGTTCGTTAACTCAAAATGAAGCCTTAATAATCAGAATTATTTTGACGAGTTCCAGGGAATACAAAAAACATATAAATCAATTGAGGTGTATGACCGATTCACTACGCAAATATTATCTTTCATTGAATATGCCAAAGTTCATTTGGGTTGCTGAGATATCACGTCTTCAAGATTTTTTTTCTGAAAATGTATGCGGAGAAATATTGATTGATTCCACAAAAGGAAGGCACAAAAACAAGAATCTAGCACTACATGTACCAGGGATTCTTTTTGAAAGCGATGAGGATATCAGTTTTATTAAAGATGACACATCCTACCCTATGATGATACGCCAATCATATTAAATAAGATAGTATCCTTGCCCTTTTACTTGATCATTTCTTCCCCAGCCTCCCGAATAATACAATCCAATATCGCCTCACAATCTTTCAAAACAGACATCAATGCCATTTCAGGCTTCATATTCATCTTCTTTGAATAATCCTGTATATATGCCCCAAAATTATTCATGCTATTTGATGTTTGCCCTCCATACACTGCGCATAAGCCCAAAGCGCATGCTTCTGCTGCAATCTCGCATCTTGCACCATTTTCAAGCATTCCAAGCCTGTCCTGCGCTGCATGAGCAAGCTCGTGAAAGAACACCTCTGCATCGTCTGATTTGAGTTTTATTACCTTTCCTGTAGAATACAAGCCCAGAGCGCCTCCAGGAACAGGAGCATACTCGACCTTTATCCCCCAAGCATCAGCCACTTTCTTCAGGTCAGGGTATTTCGCTTTTACAGGCTTCAAAGGCTCTCCTTCAGTATCCTCATACCTGAATACAGGAACACCCAAAAACCCAGCAAGAAACTTCTTCTCTTTCAATTCTCCTGTATCTTCATCCTCCTCTTTCCTGACAATATTTCGTGGAGCAAGTATCCAGACAGCTTTTGCGCCTTTTTTTACACGCCTTCCTGCATCTCTCCACTGCTTGATTCCTCTTGCATCTTCTGTGCCGCTTATAGCCATTATCAGATAGTTCGCCAGGCTCCAGGCATCTGACGGCCTGCCTGTCTTTACTATATGGCATCCAATCCACCTAAAAGCAGTGCCTTTCTGAAAAGCATTTAGAAGACCCTGGATAGCTTTCTTTGCTCTTTCTGTGCGTGTGATTCTTTTTTTGTTTGATGTCATTTGACATCACCTCCATTTGTTTTTTTGTGAGCTGTTGAAAACTCACTGAAATTCCTCTTCAGGTTGAGGGATAGATAATTTTTCAGGCGTCTAAACGAATGGAATATCGTGTAGCCGAAAAATTACTAAGACCTCAATCCTGAAAGGGATGAGTTTTCATGAAAGCGGTGGAAAACAAATGGAGCAGATGGAAGACAGCAACACAAACACGACAGGACAGAAAAGAATATACCCTATCCATGCCTGATTAGCTTTTTATATTCAGAATATTCTTATTCAATAATGACAAAAAATCATAATGTGAAGTTTCTTGTGTCAAAAGAGCAGTTTCAGAGGATCAAGCAGAATGCACGAGCAAGAGGCCATAAGACAGTCTCAGAATACCTGAGAAAACTTTCACTTGAAAAAGATATGGAAAGAGAACTATGGATCGATAAAATACTCTTGGATATTCACAATAAGGTGATGCAAAATGAATGAAGATTTAGAGCCTGAAATTCCGGAGTGGATCAGGGAGATGAAGAATATTATAAATGCTATTTCTGAAGCAAACACCTACTCCTCAAAGGACAAATCTGATGCCAGAATGTAAATTATGCCTTGAGAAAGTCGATAAACTATGCAATTCCCATATTATTCCGGAGTTTTTCTATAAACCGATCTATAATGACCAGCACAAGTTATTTCCAATCGATTTGAATAAAATTAAAATTAATAAAATACAGAAAGGACTTCGTGAATATTTGCTCTGCAAATCATGCGAGTCAAAGTTTAATCGATATGAGAATGTTGTAAATAAAATAATTTATACTGACAAGTTAACATCTGAAAGAGACGAGCCATTTTTTATCATCAATGATTTTGACTATCATAAATTTCGTTTCTTTCAATTGTCAATCCTCTGGAGAATTGGCGTTTCATCATTATCAATGTTTTCTGATGTAAAACTTGGACCGCATCTTGAGATACTGAGGAATTCGCTTTCTGAAGAACGTTTGTGCCCATATAATCAATATGGTTGCATATTGACTGCATGCAGGCATGAAGGTAAACATAAAATTGATTTTATTGATTCTCCTGAGAAACTAAGTATTATCGGAGGGCATAAAGCATACAGGCTTGTTTTCGGCGGTTTTGTTTGGACTTTCGTAGTTTCAAGCAAGAATCATCCTATACATGAAACCTATGAGTATATGTTCCTTAGACCCAGTCATCTACTGATATTTAACAAAGAAATCAAAGATATGGAATTCATTAATGAGATAGCTCCAGACTTCAAGAAAATATTAGATGAAAATCCTGGTCTTTACAAATGATCTATATTTTAATCTGATTCATGGTTCAGCAATTCATCTACGATTTCATCCACGAAACCATCAGCAATTTTCTTATTTATTTTTACGCGGCTGCCTTTTTTCCCTATATATTTATCAAAATCCTTCTGTGAATATGTTGCTAAACAAGACTTCAATCTTCTCTTCATTGACATGTCACAATTACTCTTTCTTATCACAGAAACAGCATCATCATATTTTGTGTCAGGAATATAGATGCGAAGAGGTACACCTAATTTATCTGCTATTTTTAGATATTCTTTCCATTGCTTGAGACTTCCTTTATTAACCTCCTCTTCTGTCTCAACCTCGATTATCCCTACAATTTCGTTCAATCTATACGCTGTGATATCCGGAGTACATGTATCGCCATCAATATCAACATCCTCCTGAGATTTATAGGTTTTTATCCCTTTCCTGAGAACGTTGTTTATTACAAAATCAATTGCTTTGTCGTCTAATCGAGACATGAGAATCTCCTTAAAATACCATTATAATATTATAGTATATCCCAAATATCATCTATGTCAATAGACCAATTCAACCACCCACTTTCACACCCAATTCTTTTACCTTCTTCGCAAAGAGTTTCTGAAACTCTTTATCCTTCATCAGAACATCCATGATATTGTCAGCATTGCTCCTTTCATTCTTCTCAACCTCTGATTTCTTCTCCAATTCCATAGCAGTCTTAACATCAAGAATCCCTCCGCATTTGATGCAGAACTTTGCGTCATGAGAATTTATTGTTTCACAGCGAGGGCAGATCCGTGGAGAGATAGAACTTTCCTGAGTTTCATTCTCCTGCTTTACCCCATTCAAAGATAAAAGGCTGTTATCAAGATTCTTCCCGCTCAGATGCACGTATGTCGCAGGCATGCCTGAGCCCTGCACCCAGCCAAAATACTGGTTCATCTGAAACTCAGTAAGATGATTTGCCAGATAAGTAGCTCTTGAATGCCTGAACATATGAGGATTTGTCTTCTTCTCAATGCCTGCCTTGTCTGCAAGCTTTTTCACAATATATCTTATATTATTATAGGTTATCTGCGAATTGTGCTTTGTGGTGCCAATATTTATCCATAGCGGAGCATTGGGATCTTCCTTCAAAGGATGACTTTGTGCCCATATAGACAGATAGGAGACTGATGATATTATCCTTATGTGCCTGGAGCCTGTCTTTCCCTGCACTGTCAGGATTGCCCCATGCTCATCAAACTGAACATTCTTTATCTGCAAGGAAGCAACCTCACTTACCCTTGCCCCAGATTCATAAAGGATTGAGATAAAAGCCTTGTCTCTTGGATGTTCAGCAGCATTGACCATCTTTTTTACCTCTTCTTCTGTTATGAGTTCGCTTGAAGAAAGGATCTTCTTGTCTGTCCTTTTCATTCTTGTACTGATCCATTTGACCTCTTCAGGAGAATCCTCTGTCTTTTTCAGCCATTTGTAAAATCTCTTCAGCATTGTCTTATAGGTTATCTTTGTCCACTCAGAGTATTTCTCATTTTCCTGGACAACTCTGACAGCTTTTTTTATGTCTTCTGTACAGGCAACATCATAATCTTTGTTTAAAAGCAATGCCCAGTCTCTTAAAACACCCAAATATCTTATAGTTCTCGGCAGGCCGATTTCTCCTTCTAAGCTGCAATAATCCCTGAACTCAAGGATCAGTTCTTTGTTTCTGTCAGAGATGTCTGATTTCTCAAGATTTTTTTCTGCTCTTTTCAACAGTCTTGGGTAGTTGTGTATATCTATTTCTTTTTTCATTTTTCATTCCCTCCTTATATAAGAAACAGAGCTTATATAAAACATGCCTCATAAATGACCATGAGGCATTGAAGCCGACCCAAGATGTTTATCTATGGCGTTCAATTTAATATTTCTAAAAAGCAAACTAAGATTTAATCCCATCTATTGTACTTATTTTTGATATTCTTAAAATTAAAACTTTTCAATCCAATTTATTGTACTTATTTTTGATAGAAAGCCCAATTAAAACTTTCAATCCTATCTGTGTATTCTTTTGATAAAAAGCAGAATTAAAACTTTCAATACTATCTTTAAGTCAGACTTTGATATCTATGATTGAAAGCCTGCCTTGCGATCAGAATTTCTAAAAATCCAATCTATGGCACTCACAGCTTCGCTGTTCGTGCACAGTCTCACTCCGCAGCTAAGCTGAGTTCTGGCTTTGATTCTAATCAACTAAGCAGCCAGATAAGCTAACTTAATTCTCAGCTTAAATCCTATCTTAGTGAAGCATAGAGCACTAAAACATGGGTGGGAAAAAGAAAGATAGTTCTGCACCAAAAGGGGAGGAGCTAACTGCCGATAGGCAGTCTTTTTTGGGTATAGTAGCGAGCAAAGCGAGCGTTATAAATGATTATTGTTAAATTATTATTTTTGAATAATGATTGCAGGGCAACTATGTTGACCTAGAGATAATTATTTTTGAATAATGATTGCAGGGCAATTTCAATTGACCTAGAGATAATTATTTTTGAATCATTATCGCAAGGCAGTTTTTCGACTTAATGAAAAGTATTGAATTTTATCTTTAAATACCTATAGTTCCAAAAACAGAACTAAAACCTAAACACTAAAACAAACACAAGTATAAACAGCATCCCTGCAGAAATGTATGGGATGAGTTTTCCAGATCTCAATCCGGTAGATTCATAGACTGTAATAGGAGTACATTTCACATTAAGCTCTTTTTCAGCAACATCGGCAGTATGGGTTTCTTCAGTATATAGCATCTGCTCCTGCACATGTTCAGCACTTCCATCGACATTTATCTCAGATGTCAGCTCTTTCTCTGTCTTCTGGTCTTCTCTTTTTATCTTTACCTTAAGATTATATTCTCCTGCAACTTCAACCTTGTTTCTGAGCAATACAGCTTTCTCTTCATTGTCTTCAACATAGACTCTTTTCTTATTGTCTTCTCTCCCTCCGCTGTAGCATTTGTTCCCCACATATACATAACTCCAGACATCAAAATTATAGCCAGAACCATAATTGTTCCCAAGCATAATTTCAACTTCAAACTCTTCCCCTGCACTGACACCCAAGGGCATTTCTGTTATCTCATAATCAAAATTCCCCTGGCTGCCTTCGATTTCAACCTCTTCGCAGACATCATCCCTTACTCCTGAAACGATAAGCCCATAGCTATCATCTTCATCAAGCCCTTCTGCATATATCAAAGAATCTCCCCCACCATATTTTCCGTTGCAGTTGGGCTTCAGATGAATGGGTAATGTGAGCTCATATTCTGTATATCTTTCATAGATGTTTGTCCTTGTCTCCTTGCTTATCCTTTTTCCATCCTCATCTTCTGCCCAAAGCTTTATGCATTTCTTGCTGGTATCTCCTTTGTACACCTCAACCCTTGCTCTTATTGTCTGGCCGAACTTTGCCTCATCATCAGCCCCAAGATCATAGACATTTTTTATATCTATCCTGGATTCCTTTGGACTGCTTCCATTTACATTCTTTCTTCCGGAAGAAGGCGCCCCCATCTCCCATGAACTGTCAAACTTGCTCCACGAGTTTCCTTCTCTTGAGCTGCTGTAGCTGACAGAATCCAATAGTTCATCCATATAGTAAAGCCTTATCTCTTCATAACCCTCATTGTTAAGAAAGCCGTATATGCTTCCTGTATTGACCACCTTATAATCTCCAGCACTTATCTTGGTATTGCCGTCTGTGTTTGAATCTGCTATGATTACGCTCTTGTTTGAATTGTCTTCCAGAACAATACCTCTCAGATCCAGCTCTGAAGCTCCTGTATTGTAAATCTCTACAAACTCTCCTGATGTATCATCCCCGGATGGATCAGGAAGAAACTCAGTTATCTCCAACTTGCTATAATCTATAGTCTCGTTCTCAGGCTCAGGCAGTTCCATATCAACTGCAATCAAGGTTGAAAAATGATTGTTAGCCATATCCTTGTCTTCACAGCTAAGCTCAGTTATATTATACTCAAGAATATACACTTCATTGTCATCGAGATTAGGGCTATAGGATCTTGTTCTTGTTGAAGTTACACCCACATCTGTCCATGGAGCGTAATCCTTTACTGTCTCTTTGTTTAATCTTTTTACATATCCTTTTGCACTTAGGTTCTGCTTCTCTCCTTCAACCTTCTTGACTGTAACTTCCCATCTGACCCCCTCACTGCTATTAAAAAATACATTCTCTGTATTTATTTCTATCTTCCAGTCACAGAAATCTGTATCTGTTGTTCTGTTCCATCCAGGTGTAGGCTCGGTTTCTACCCAATCATTTCCAGACATTGTCCAGCTTAAAGAATCAGTAGAATGGCCATAACTCATATTATCTACTATATTCATATTTTCATCATAAAGAAAAACTACATCTCCATTGTTGGAGAGGCTGTTGCCTATTCTCAAATCATCAACATACAGCTTCACAGCATCAGAAGAAACATTAAAATTATTATACACTCTTGTCATCTCGTCTGTGACTATGGCAAATCCTCCTGATGGTATGACTGTTCCTCCTCCATCATAAAGCCCCCCTATGAGCAGGTCATCATCGCTTGCATCTCCTATTGTCCAGCAGCGGACATTGACATCTTCTTCTCCGTTGTTCTGCAGTTCTACCCACTCATTAAGATCTTCATCTGCAGCAGGATTTGCCATGACTTCTGATATGATAATATCTGCCAAGGCTGCCTCTGCAAAAAACACTCCTACCAAAATAAGTAACAATATTGATTTCATCAACGCCCCCAATCATACATATAAGAAAAACTGATTTAAAAAATTTGTTTAATTTTGCAGGGATAAGCTATTCCCAAACTCCTTGAACCTTCTCCCCGCATCTGCACTTTCCATCCTTTAATTTATTAGAGACAACTTGAAAAAATCTTCTCTTAACAACAACTTTCCTGCATTTAGTACAGTATGTATTCTCCCATCCTTCAATCTCAATATTCCCTATATATACATTGTCCAGCCCTTCTTTCTTAGCAGTTTCAGCTGCCTTCAGAAGTGTCTTCTCTTCTGTAGGTAGAACATCTTTCATAAGATAATTTGGAAAAAATCTTGAAAAATGCATAGGTACCCCTTCTCCCAACTCTTTCTTGATCCATCTGCACATCCTCTTTATCATCTCCATATCGTCATTATATCCAGGTATTATCATATTGGTTATCTCTATCCAGACTTTTTCCTTCTTCAAAAGCTTCAGACTGGAAAGGACAGGTTCCAACCATCCGCCCGCTATCTTCCTGTAAAAATCATCATCAAAACTTTTCAGATCGACATTTGCAGCATCGATATATTTGCACAAATCCCATAAAGGCTCTTCATTCACAAACCCATTTGTAACGATAATATTTTTCAGTCCTTTTTTCTTTGCAATCTTCGCAGTATCAAGGACATATTCATAGAACACAGAAGGCTCTGTATATGTATATGCAATTGATTCGCATCCCTCAGCCAAAGCCTTTTCAACTATCTCTTCAGGATATATATCAATGATAGGAACTTCCTCAGGCATAGCCTGCGATATCTCCCAGTTCTGGCAGTATTTGCATCTGAGATTGCAGCCTGCAGTTCCTACGCTAAATGTCTTTGTTCCGGGAAGAAAATGGAACAACGGCTTCTTTTCTATGGGGTCTGCATTGACAGAGCAAGGAGCACCATATACCATTGAAAAAAGCTTTCCATTGATGTTTTTTCTTGCCCTGCAAAATCCATATTCTTTATCATTTATTATGCACTTCCTAGGGCAGATAAAGCACTGCACACTTTTTACTGCAGAGGTTTTATAATGCATAGCTTCTCTCATGATGCCCTAAAAGTTCTGAAAAGATAAAAATCCTTGTATTTTAAAGTTGTCACCATTATAGAATACTAAGAAAAGTTTATAATAAAATGTATTTATTAAATACTATCAAAAAGGGGTGTTAGATAATGGATTTTTTCAAAAAACTATTCAAAGGAGGCAAAAAGCCTTCAGAAAAGGATCTTGAGATACCACCGGCTCCTCCAACAAAAGAAGAGCTTCCTTCTTTTCCAGATATTCCCAAGGATATATCTGTCCCTTCTAAAAAAGAAGTTCCTGTTCCTACTGTAGAAAACGTAGAAGATGATGCAGTAAAAGAGCAGAAAAAAGAACTGGAAGAGCGAGAGGATCTAGAGGTCAAAAAGCCTATATTTGTAGGTATAGAAAACTACAAGAATATGATAGATGAGATCGGATTGATGAAAAATACTCTAAAAGAAGCAGAGGATACGATTGTTCGTGTTTCTGAGTTTAAGGGAGATGAAGACAAAGCTTTTGACAGTTGGCAGAAACAGATAGAAGATATCCAGAAGAAACTGATTTACGCTGATAAGACATTATTCAAATAAAGGTGATAATCCATGGAAGAAAAAGAAATAAAACAAGGAATGCCAGTATATGTAAGGATTGACGAGTACAAAGATGTTCTTGATGTTATGAACATGATAAAAAGCAAGATAGAAGATGCAAAAGAGACTTTGAGCAAGATCAACGAGATCAAGAACGAAGAAGACGCAGAACTTGAGCTTTGGCATACTGGATTGGAAGAAGTGGAAAGAAAAGCAGACTTCGTTGACAAGACACTTTTTGAGCCTTCAGCACTTTAGAGGTAAAAATGCCCAAGAAAAAAGAAAAAGAAGAGGAAAGTGTATTTTATGTAGGTGTAAAAGAACCTGTAGAGATAAGAAGAGCGCTTCTAGAATCTTCAAAAGAGATGATTCAGTATCTTCAAAGGGCTGAAAAGTTCAAGTCAGTTAGAAAGGAAAAGACTAAGCTTATCACCAAGCTAAAAGAAGACACAAAAGAGATTACAAAGCTCATTAAAAAACTCAAAAGAGATCTTCCAAAGACAGGGTTGAGAGCGCAGATGCACAAGCACGAAGAGACAGAAAAAGTAAAGGAAGAGATAGCAAAGACAAGAGAGCTTGAAGAGAAAGCAAAAAAGAAAGAGGAAAAGCCTAAGAAAAAAGAGGAGCCTAAAAAAGAAGAAAATCCTCCTAAAGAGATGACAGAGCTTGAAAAGCTTGAGAAAGAACTTTCCTCCATAGAGTCAAGACTTACTAAATTATCTTAATTTTTTCTTTATAGTTTGTATTTCATTTTAGCAAATTTTTTAAAGCATCTATAATTCTATCTCCCTAACAAGAGGGGATGCCGGAGTGGCCAAACGGGATAGTGTTTGGTAACTTTGGGTACTAAAACATCCAAACTCAAGTTATTGAGTGATGAGGTCTCACAAGGATCGATGAAATACTCGTATGGGCCATCTATTGGCTTAGTGCCTACCGGGGTTCGAGTCCCCGTCCCCTCATTCTTTTTTATTTTTATAAAAGTGGGACTTAGCGAAGCGTAAGTCGCACAACAGGTTGATAAGGATTTTAATCCTTATGCGAAGTCAAACCGGGGTTCGAGTCCCCGTCCCCTCATTTTTCCTAAAAACTTAAATATCTCTTAGGCAACAGCCTAAATATGAGAGAAGCTACTTTATGTCTTCTGGTACACAAGGATGCAAGAAAGGTTCTTCTAGGTATGAAAAAAAGAGGGTTTGGGAAAGGTAACTATAATGGGTTTGGTGGCGGCAGAGAAGAAGGAGAATCTTTCGAAGAAGCTACAATCAGAGAATTGCAGGAAGAGATAGATGTAAAGACAAATGCAAAAGACCTTTACAAAGTGGGAAGTTTCAGGTTTTATTTTCCTGTTAAAAAAGAAAATAATCATCTGGTCCAAGTATATCTTGCTGAAAGATGGGAAGGAACTCCTAAAGAAAGTGAAGAGATGGCTCCAAAATGGTTTGATTTTGAAAAGATACCTTATGATAAAATGTGGGATGCTGACAAATATTGGCTGCCCCTTATTATGAAAGGTAAAAAAATAGATGCAGAATTCTTCTTTGATCACGATAACAAAAGCATAAAAAAATATGATCTAAAAGAGTTAGACTGGTTCTCTCACCAAACATTTATATACTAAACTTCAAATCCATATATTATGCCGATAGAAATCTATACAGTAGGCGGATACAATGAAGTAGGCAAGAACTGCACAGCCATCAAAGTGGATGATGAAGTAATCATCTGTGACATGGGCATTCACCTGGAAAGTTATATCAAATATACAGAAGATGAAGATATAATTAATCTTTCCCCTTCAAAGCTTATGGAAGCCGGAGCTATCCCTAACATCAGAATAATAAATGATATAAGGGACAAAGTAAAGGCAATAATTCCAACTCATGCTCATCTTGACCATGTCGGAGCCATCCCATTTCTTGCAGAAAGGTTTGAGAATGCTGAGATTCTGGGAACACCTTATGCCACACAGGTTTTATCTACTATCCTAAAAGATGAGAACATGAGCATCCCTAACGATATCAAAACACTGAATCCAAATGCTAAATACCAGATTTCAAAAAACATAAAGATAGAGTTCATCAACATGACGCACTCTACACCCCAGACAGTGATGGTTGCAATCCATACAAAATACGGCATAATACTCTATTCAAATGATTTTAAGTTTGACTCCTCCCCTGTTCTTGGAAAAAAGCCAAACTTTGAAAGGCTGAAAGATATAGGCAAAAAAGGCATATTTGCATTGATATGTGATTCCACTTATGCTCCATTGAAATCAAAGACTCCATCTGAATCAGTTGCAAGAGCGATGCTGAAAGAAGTCATGCTTGGAACAGAATCAAAAGGAAAAGCAGTTGTAATAACCACATTCTCCTCCCATCTTGCAAGGCTTAAGTCTATCATAGAGTTCGGAAAAAAGATGAACAGGAAGATACTTCTAATAGGAAGATCATTGTCAAAATATGTATATGCTGGCCAGGACATTAAGATAATCGACTTTTCAAAAGATGCAAAGATATTAAGGTTCAAAGAGCAGATAAAGAGCAGGCTTAAGAAAGTAAATAAAAACCGAGATAAGTATCTGATGGTCGTGACAGGGCACCAGGGAGAGCCTAAAGCAGTATTGGCAAGGATGGCAAGAGATGAATATCCTTTCAAGTTTAAGAAAGAAGATCAGGTAATATTCTCATCATCAGTGATCCCTACGGACATAAACAAGGAAAACAGGGAAAATCTGGAAAAGACCTTAAAGAACAAGGGAGTAAGAATATTCAGGGATGTTCATGTTTCAGGTCACGCCTCTAGAGAAGACTTAAGAGATCTGATAAATATAGTCCATCCTAAGCATATAATTCCTGCCCACGGAGGGCAGCAGATGACAGAGGCTCTTGCAGACCTTGCAGATGAGATGGGCTTCAGGGAAAAAAACATCCATGTTTCTTATGATGGCAATAAGATAAGCATATAAGCACAAAAAAACAAAAATTTTTATATTAATTGCTTATTTACTATGTAAAAGTGGAGGGTACTATAAAATGAAACTTACATTAGCAGAACCAAAATATTTGAAAGATAGCATTTCTATAATCTCTGATCTGGTAAATGAAGCAAGATTTAAGATAACAAAAGATGCGGTCGAGATGGTTGCCATGGATCCTGCAAACGTAGCCATGGTTGTATTTAAGCTCCTGTCTTCTGCATTTGCAGAATATGATGTAAAGGAAGAAACAGAACTTGCCATCAATCTTGGAAACTTAAAACAGATCCTAAGGAGAGCAAAGCCAAATGATATGCTTACAATGGAATTAAAGGACAACAAACTTTCTATCCAGTTGAAGAGCAATTCTACAAGAACATTTTCTATCCCTATAATCGATATGGATGAAAAGGAACAAAAAGTTCCAGAGCTTGAATTCCCTATATCTATAATAACATCCTCTGCTATACTTAACGATGCAGTAGAGGATGTTGACATAGTTGCAGATTCTGTTAGCCTGACAGCAGAACCTAATAAATTTATAGTGAATGCAGAAGGTGACCTTTCAAAGGCAGACATAGAGATCCCAGACACTGAAGAGACAAAGATCAATGCAGAAAACAAGGTAAAGTCAAAATATTCAATAGAATACCTTAAAAAAATGATCGCAGGCTCAAAGATAGCTGATCAAGTGACAATACAGTTCAACAAGGATTATCCTCTGAAACTGGATTTCAAGGAAGTTGACAAGGTTCTTCTGTCATTTATCCTTGCCCCAAGAGTAGAAAACGACTGAGATTGTTAAAATGGAAGAAGAGTATCCAGGGAAAAAGGAGATAACTATCAGGCTTAACCTGAACACTCTAAAAAAAGCAGGTTATATTCTTTTGGTACTTGTTCTTATAGGTATCATAATCGCACAATACTATGACGTGATCCCCTCAAGATATTCTTCTGAAGAGAAGATAACTGCACAGGCAGTAAATGATAATAATAAATCAAATGAAACATTTGAATTGGCTGAGGAGCCTGCTGAGGAGATCCAAGAAGAGGATTCTGAAGAAGAGATAGAGGAAGAGCCTGATGAAGATGCATCTGATGATGAAACAGATGAAGAAAAACTTCCGATAACAGGAAAAGTAACATTGTCCATAGATAAGCTTGACATAGTCATAAAGAATGAGGATTATGCGAGGATAAACTCAGTAAAATTCACTATAAAAAACCAAAAATCCAGTGACTTTATCCCGACTGTAGATGCTCATCTCACAGAGGACACATATGATAAAAAAGACATAACACTGGAAAAATTAGAGTCAGGAAAGAGCATAACAAAAACATCATCTGACCTTACATTTGGATATGATGAAATAGATAAAGAACATACTATAAAGCTTGAGCTTTATGATGAGCACAACAACCTTCTTACTTCTGTAACAGAATCATTTGACACAAGATAGTCAGTTGGGAAAATCAAAATCAAACAGATCTATGCTTTCTGTAGATTGGCTTATATTGGTTTCATCAGATGAACCTATACCCTTAAGGTTGTATTTAAATAAAAAGAAATTACAGACAATAAGATCCTGATATAGTTTGTCTATATTCATGCAGCTTCTTCTTCCTGATTGCCTTCCCCTTCTTCTGAATATGAAGGCACAGCTGTCTTGCTTATTATCAGTATGTCTCCAATAGCCTTAACAAGCTGATGAGGCACTATGACTCCTTTAGCTGAGCCAAGAACCTTGCTCAAAAAGCTGTTTCTTGTAGCCTTTACTTTCCATCCAAATACCTTTGTTGAAGTAAGGATGCTCTCTTCTATATCTCCAAAATACTCTCCTGTATCTGTAAATACCTTCATCTCAAAAGTATCAGAAATCTTTTTCATCTTAAGCATATAATATCACCCTTATATATCATTTATCATACAAGACAATGGGCATTTATATATTTTTCTATTTTACGACAGGCAAAGCTTTAAATAAATATACCTCAATAAGATGCTCATGAGATACAAAAACCTCATTATCATAGGTACATCCCATATAGCAAGACAAAGTGTTGAAGAGATAGAAAAAGCCTTTGAGACGTATTTCCCAGACATTGTCGCATTAGAGCTTGACAGAAAAAGGCTATATTCTATGACCCATGAAAAAAAAAGAAGACTGACATTTAGGGATATCAGAAGGGTGGGGATAAAAGGATTCTTGTTCAACCTTTTTGGAGCTTTTATAGAGAATAAGCTTGGAAAGTATGTTGGTGTGAAGCCTGGCTCTGAGATGATGAAAGCATTAAGCCTTGCAAAGAAAAAAAATGCTCAACTGGCTCTGATAGACCAAGACATAGAGATAACACTAAAAAGGATATCAAAAAAAGTCACATGGAAAGAAAAGTTCAGGATTGTTGCAGATATATTCAAAGGACTGATGTTCAGGAAATCTCAGCTCAAAGAGATTGGACTTGATGATGTAAAAACTATAGACCTTTCAAAAGTACCTCCGAAAAAGCTTATCAAAAAGATAACACAGCAGGTAAAGAAAAGGTATCCTAATCTGTATAGCGTCCTTATAGATGAGAGAAACAATGTAATGGCTTCCAACCTTAGCATCCTCATGCACCAGAACCCTGACAAGAAGATACTCGCTGTTGTCGGAGCAGGCCATGAAGACGAACTTGTTGAACTTATAAAAAGATACTCAAAACTTTCTTATTCTTTTGAAGTAAAAGATGATTGATATTTTATATAATTCCTAAGATAGGCCTTTTCAGGGTTTGTCCCAAATCTAAAGATTTATAACCCAGCAGAGCTTATGCTCTAGCCGGGGGTGAACAATTGAGGTGTTCACCAATGGTAAGAAAAAGAGGACTTATACATAAAGTTAAGCATTTGTTGAAAAAAGCAGGCATGCCAAAATATCTGCACCACTTTGGTCCAAAGATGTATAAACTTTGGCAGCATGTATTTGCTCTATTTTTTAAAGCTGATTGTAATCTCAGTTATAGACGAGCAAATCAAATTCTGAGTGAACTTGGTTTTAAAGTAGCATCAAAAAGCACCTTGCAAAGATATTCAGCTAAACTAAAACTGCCTTTCTGGCGTAAAATATTTGATTTTACAGTAGAAAGTGCTTCATCAATCTTTGCGATTGATGGCACTGGTCTTGAAAAGACCAATGCAAGCAAGCATTATATCAAAAGGATTGACGGAGAATACAAATTCAGCAAAGGTTTTCATTTTAGTATTGCTGTTGATGAAAAAGGAAAGATTCAGAATTTTAGACTGAGAAAAAACTATGAGCATGATGCTAAAGACATAAAACTGCTCATAAGGGCTGCAAGGAACAAGCCAAAAATAGTCATCATGGACAAGGGCTATGATGCAGAGTGGATCCACGAATTCCTTGAATTTCAAGGAATTCAAAGCATTGCTCCTGTAAGAAGCAATGCTAAGAGGGGATTCTTTCGCAAAAAACTAATGAAGAATTTTCCAAAAGAGCTTTATGGCAAGAGAAATATGGCAGAAAGTATAATTCACGCTTTTAAGCAGAAATTTGGAAGTAGCGTCAGCTCTAGAAATATCGCTTCTGCTAGAAGCGAAGTGTATTGCAAAGCAATATTTCATAATATTTTTTTAAGAATCTTTCAAGTTTTGGGACAAACCCACCTTTTCAGTAATGTTTATAAAGAAAAAAACATTGTATCAGAAAAATGAGGGAATTGATAGATAAAATAAGAAACTATCTTAGTTTCAGCCAAAAGGAGATCCAGGGAATTGTTATCTCTTCTTTGATCATTGCACTTGTATTCTCTCTGAAAAGCTGGACAGGCACTACAGTTGGAGATTTCATCGCAGCAGTGCTTATAGCCCTTTTAAGCGTATCTTTCCATGTTCTTGTCCAGAAGATCGCTGCGCTTCACGTTGGATTTACAGCAGATTTTAAGATATGGTGGAACGGCCTTATCATAAGCCTTATCCTCATGTTTGTTACAAGGGGGCTTACATGGTGGATACTTGTTCCAGGAGGAATATCTTTCTCCATGATTGCAAAGCACAGGCTTGGAAAGTTCAGATATGGGATGAACTATCTTCCTATGGGGATAGTTGCATTTGCAGGCCCTATCGCAAGCATAGTCCTTGGAACAATCTTCAAAAACATTGAGCTCTATCTTCCTTTTGTTCCGATAAGCCCAATAATACTCCACAACATATTCATATTCAACCTTATCCTTGCTGTATGTACAATGCTCCCTATCCCTCCATTGGATGGACATTATCTTTTCTATGCCTCAAGAACATGGTATGTTTTTTTGTTTTCCACTATCCTTATCTACACCATACTTACAGCAGTGCTTGAGATATATTCATGGATAGTAGCATTAGTAGCAGGTTTTATACTGCTATTTATCTACTATATCTCTTTTGAAAAAGGGGCGTGGCATGCATGACTGATTGGTCAATGATTTTCTGGAGAAAATGGGCAGAGACTGGATCTATAATATTAATACTGATAGGTTTCCTTGTCTCTATCTCTATACAGAACCCTTGGCTAAGCTATCTTGTAATATTGTGTGCAGGCTTCATGGTAGGAAGATTATGGTTCAATAAAGCAGGAAAACAGCCTTTGTTTGTATTCTTCCTGATAATCGTCGGATTCTTGCTGGGATATATGATGGGCGCATTTAACACTGACAGGAAGATAGTTTTCATAATATTTATAACCTCCTGGATAGTCTCTTATAAACTTCACAAGGAAGGATATTTTCCTTAGATAAAAGATGGTAACAAAAGAAGAGTTTGGACAGTTTATTGCGGAATTTGAATCTTTCAGAGACATGATGTGGGAAGAGATAACCAGCATGAAGAATGACATTGAAAAGATAAATAACACTCTTGAAGACATCGAAGAAGAGTTTGCTAATTCTGGAAAAAAGATAAAAAAGAAGATAGGTTAATAATTCTTAATTGAAGACTGAAGAAATGCTCCATTTATAAACCACTGTTCAAACACCCTGAAAAACTATTTAAATGTATTTCAATTAAAGTAAAAAATGCTAAAAGATTTCACTCCAAGACTTTATCAGGAAACTATACTTGCAACATCTGCTTCAAAGAATACATTAGTCGTGCTTCCTACTGGAATGGGAAAGACAGCTGTAAGCATGATGCTCGCTTCTCAAAGATTCAGCCAGTATCCCAACTCCAAGGTCCTTGTGCTTGCTCCGACAAGACCGCTGGTGGAGCAGCATATCGAGACTTTCAGGAAGCATATGGACATTTCAGAAGAAAAATTTGCTGTATTTACAGGATTTGTCAAGCCTGAAAAAAGAGCTGAATTATGGAAATCCTCCAAAGTCATATTTTCTACACCTCAGGGGCTTGAAAACGATATAATCTCAGGGAGGATAGATCTGGAGGAAGTTTCTCTTATTGTTTTTGATGAAGCTCATAGGGCTGTAGGAGATTATGCTTATGTCTTTGTAGCAAAACAATACAACAAGAAAGCTGATTTTCCAAGGATACTTGCATTAACTGCTTCTCCTGGATCAGATCTGGAGAAGATACAGGAAGTGACAGGCAACCTTTTTATCGAGTCTGTGGAGCTAAGGACAGAGGATGATCCTGATGTCAAGCCGTATATCCAGGAAGTGGAACTTGTATGGAAGAAGGTCGCTCTTCCAAAACCTTTTGAAGAGATACAGAAACTGCTCAAAGAGCTTCTTAAAGCACGTCTTGAAAAGCTAAAAAAGAGAGGCGTACTCCAGAGAAAAAATATAGATTTTGTATCTAAGATGGACCTGCTGAAGCTGCAGGCAGAGGTCAGGGGAAAAGCGATGTCTGCAGGAAAGGATTTTGTATTGTGGAATGCTGTATCTGTTCTTGCAGAGATAATGAAGATACAGCACGGGCTTGAACTTCTGGAGACTCAGGGAGTGTTTGCTTTAAATGAATATCTATCCAAGATACAGAAGGACGGCCAGTCCTCAAAAACAAAGGCTGTGAAAAATATCGTTGCAGATCCTGGCTTCAGGACCATACTGATAAAATCCCAGGCAATGCAGGATAAGGGATTCCAGCACCCTAAACTCATAGAGCTCCAGAAGCTTATTGAAAAGTCTGTAAACAAAGATCCAAATACAAAGATAATGGTATTCAACCAGTACAGGGACAATGCACATAATATAACCGAGATCCTAAATGGCCTGAAAGGCTGCAGTGCAAAGCTGTTTGTAGGCCAGTCAAAAAAAGGGCTGACAGGGATGTCCCAGAAGCAGCAGAAACAGATGCTGGATGAGTTCAGGGAAGGAAAGTTCAACATACTTGTGGCTACTTCAGTAGGCGAGGAAGGCCTGGACATTCCCAAGGTAGATGAAGTCATCTTCTTTGAGCCTATACCTTCAGCTATAAGGACTATCCAGAGAAAAGGAAGGACAGGAAGGCTTGAAAAGGGGAAGGTCACTATCCTTATGACTGAAAATACAAGAGATGAAGGATACAGGTGGTCAGCTCATCACAAGGAAAAAAGGATGTACAGAAACCTAAAAGAGATAAACTCAAAGCTTGTCCTGAAAGATGCTTCACAAAAAGAGCTTTCTAATTATGAAAGGCCTAAAGAAAAAGTAAAGATTTTTGCAGACCACAGGGAAAGAGCCTCTGGAGTGATAAGGGAACTTATGGATCTGGATGCAGAGATAAAACTTGAGCAGCTTGGAACTGCAGATTACCTGCTTAGCAGCAGGTGCGGTGTTGAGTTCAAGAAGACCGATGATTTCGTGAATTCGATCATAGACGGCAGGCTTCTTGAGCAGATAAAACAGCTGAAAAAGAGTTTTGAAAGGCCTGTCATCATAATAGAAGGCGAAGAAAACATATTTTCCCTGAGAAACATACATCCAAATGCTATAAATGGTATGCTTGCTACCATAGCAGTAAGCTACGGCATTCCTACCTTATTTACAAAGAACCAGAAAGAGACAGCTTCGCTTCTTTCTACAATAGCAAAGAGGGAACAGGAGGAGACGGGCAAGAACTTCTCTCCTCATTCAGAAAAAAAGTCAGCCACACTTAGAGAGCAGCAGGAATATGTGATCTCTGCACTGCCGGATGTAGGGCCTAACCTTGCAAAAGAACTTCTAAAAAGATTTAAGACAGTGAAGAAGATAGCAAATGCAAAGCATGAACGTCTTAAGAAGATAAAGAAGATAGGAGATAAAAAAGCAAAAAAGATAAGAGAGCTTTTTGAGTCTGATTATGAAGAGTTTTAATCAGGCTTAGGCACGTCGCTTATAACTAAAGTTTCAGTTGCTTCTATCTCAGGAATATTTCTTATGTTGTTATGGATAAATTCTTCAAGCTTTTCCATGCTCTCTGATTTTATCTTTATGATTATATCATACTGGCCGTAAAGCTCGTGTATGTTCTCTATATTTTCAAAATTTAAAAGTTTCTCAGAGACTTCTTTCTTTGTACCGTATTTTGTTATTATCAAAATATATACTTCTGCTGCCATCTTATACCTCCATATTATTCAATCTTTTTACTCTTGCTTCTGTTGTTGGGTGTGTCATAAATAGGTTCATAACATTTTTTCCTTTGAAAGGATTTACTATAAAAAGATGTGCTGTTGCCTTTGATGTTTCTGTTTGTTTTAGAGGGTGCATCTTAGAGCTTTGTTCCAGTTTTTTCAATGCACTGGCAAGAGGCTTTGGATCATTCATTATCTTTGCTCCTGTCTCATCTGCTAAAAATTCTCTTGACCTTGAGATAGCAAGTTGTATTATCGTAGCGATTATAGGAGTAATTATAGCTAAGACCAAAAGGCTTATCAGATTTCCTCCATCATTTCTATCTCCTCCAAAACCTCCGAAGATGGCTCCCCATCTTGCAAAGAATGCAAGATATGAGATGACTCCTGCGATTGTAGCAGCTATTGTTGAGATTAATATGTCTCTGTTCTTTACATGCCCCATCTCATGAGCAAGAACTCCTTTCAGCTCTTCTTTATCCAGTATGTTAAGTATTCCTGCAGTGCATGCTACAGCAGCATGTTTGGGATTTCTGCCAGTTGCGAATGCATTAGGATTGTCTGTAGGTATGATGTAAACTTTAGGCATAGGCATTCCTGCTTTTTCAGCAACCTTTTTGACTATACTGTACAGTTTATGGTCTTTTTTTACAGGCTTTGCCTTGTACATTGCCAGCACTATCTTGTCTGAGAACCAGTAGCTTCCAAAATTCATCACAAGAGCTATGGCTAAGCCTATAAACAGCCCTTGTCTGCCTCCTAACAGTTGTCCTGCTCCTAATAGCAGTCCTGTCAAAAGTCCAAGCAATAATACTGTTTTCAATTGGTTTTTCATCTTTTCTATTGGATATATAGAAAGATATAAAAAAGTTCCTATCTATACCTGTTATGGGGGAAAATGCTGTCTCTACACACCACATTATCATACTATAAGAGAAGGGAGATCCAGGAAGAGATACTTCTGAATGCTCAGGATAGAGAGATAGCTATAAGATTCGGAGATAAAGGATTTGGCAAAAGGCCTGATGTTCTCAACCATCCGGGAGATGTATTCGAGCTGGCAAGAAAAGGGGCAACATCATTTCATGCTTCTGAAGAAAGATGGACAAATCCACTCCAGCTTGATCCAGGGCTTAAGAAGAAGGAGATAGAGGCTCTTAGGAAAGGCTGGGACCTGGTTATAGATATAGACTGCCCCTATCTTGAATACAGCAAAGTAGCTGCAGACCTCATAGTCAAGGCTCTGAAGCATCACGGCATAGATTCAATATCTGTAAAATTTTCAGGCAATAAAGGATTTCATATAGGTGTCCCTTTTGAAGCTTTTCCTGAAAAAATAGCAGGACAGGAGGTGAGCAGCATGTTTCCAGAGCAGACAAGGAACATAGCTTTTTATCTGAAAGAGATGACCAAAAATGTATTTGCAGCAAAGATAGCAGAGATGGAAGACCGAGACATCTCAAAGATAGCTGAAAGGGTCAAGAAGCCTATAAGCGAGATAACCACAGGGACAAAAGTAAGGATGCTTGATCCTGAAAAAATATTGGATATAGACACTATCCTGATATCTTCAAGACACCTCTATCGTATGCCTTATTCTTTGCATGAAAAATCAGGACTTGCATCCATTCCTGTAAAGCATGAAGATATATTGAATTTTAAGAAAGCATATGCGGATCCTAAAAAAGTTGTTCCTCTTAAAGAAGATCGTTTTTTGCATAGAGAGGTTCAGACAGCCAACCAGGCAAAGGATCTTTTTGACAAGTCTATAGCAGAAGCAATCAACAAGCAGGAAAAGACAGAGTTCAAGAAAAAGGAGATGGATTATGAGGATATCCCTCAGACAGCAATCCCTGAAGATTTCTTCCCTCCCTGCATACAAAACATACTGAAAGGAATAGAAGACGGGAAGAAAAGGTCTTTATTTTTGCTTGTTAATTTCCTGACTTCAGCAGGATGGAGCTATGACAAGATAGAAGAAAGGCTGAGAGAATGGAACAAGAAAAACCCTGAACCCCTCAGAGAAAATCTCTTAGTCGGCCAGATAAGATATCACAAGCAGCACAAAAAGAAGATACTGCCTCCAAACTGCAAGAACCAGATGTACTATAAAGAGTTCGGTGTCTGCAAGCCAGATAACTTATGTTCTAAGATAAAGAACCCTATCAATTACAGTAAGATAAAGACCCGGTTCTTGAATAAGAAAAAAGGTAAGAAGAAAGATAAAGTAGAGAAGAAAAAAGAATCTTGATTTTTAATCGTCTAGATTATTATTAAAATTGATATATTCTATATGGGGAATCTGTTTTCTTGTAGAAAGTGATAGGTGTAATTTTTTATTTGCCTTGCGTCTCCCGCGGAATTCGCAATTTCTCTAAGAGAATTCCCTCTCTCATACAAATCTTGAGGAACTATCAATTAGATATGATTTAATTGGCATGATAAAAATTAGATTTTTATTTTGTTCTCTTCGGGAAACTTCGAAGTCGGAAATCTAATTATTACTGTATGAAGAACCCCACAGCAAGCTGTGGGGTATCAGCCTAGAAACTTCTGCAGATTATAGTTCTTGTCCTTGTCCCCTTGCCGTTTAATGTATTTCTTCATATGTTCTAATCCTGCTGCTTTACCTATCGTACCTACAAATCC
>WJJM01000055.1 GCA_014729675.1 Candidatus Woesearchaeota archaeon
ATACAATCAATTCAGTGAAACTGAGCAGTATATCTTGCGACAGGCAGAGCATCACGCTGCTGCCTGATATCTCAGGTCGAGGTCAATGACGCTGCCCAAGCTGGATACTGTGGGCTTTAGCCCACAGAGGATGTCATTTTCATCTTTGATAACTCTTCCGCAATTCGAGCATTGATACCTCTCCACATGGCCGTCCTGGCTTATCTGTCCGCCATAATCGATCTCAAATTCCCAGACAGCCCTGACTTCAGAGCTTATCACTGACTGCTCCATAATCTCTTCCAGTACATCATGCCCACAGCAGGGGCATCTGAATTTCTTTATATTCTCATCCTCAACTGCTGTCTCAGTCATGCGCTAATCTCCTTAAAAAATAGGTCAGTAAACGAAAGCTATATAAGTTTTGGATGTTTCCAGAAAAGCATGGCATATTTTTATGTTTGTCCTGAATGTGGAGAGTGGTATTTTCCTGATCAAGATAGGATATGTCCTAAATGTAAGGTCAGATTAATCCCGACCTGTCCTTACTGTGGAGAAACTGAAAAGAATTGTTCTTGCAAAAAAGAGAAAAGGCGTATTGACAAATCTTAAAAATGATGTATGTTTAATTATAAGCCATTTCATTTATTTCTAAGGGAGATGTCATGTATCAGCCCAATCAGATCCATAGGGTTTCACCAATCCATTTTTCTTCCAACGGAGTTCATGCTGATTATAACTCCGGAGGTTTGAGCCAACATCACCACATTCCTTTCCAGGGGCAGACTACTCTTCCAGCATTCGGCATCGGCGGCAAGCCTTCATATCAGAATGATATGAAAATGTATGGTATGGGTGGTACGCTTCTGAATAAATGATTAGGTGTTGAATAATTCAGGATTCTGGTTCCTGAAGCTGTAGAAGGACTCGCCTATAATGATGTGATCCTGGAATACGAGTTTGACAGCTTTGGCAGCTTCAGCGATCTCTTCTGTAATTTGAGTATCATTCCTCGAAGGGGAAGAGTTCATCGAAGGATGGTTATGCGCTATGATGAATGAGACAGCGTTTGCTGTCAGCACTCTTCTCAATATTTCTGGGATATCGATGTTCGCGCATCCGTTTCCTCCAGCAAACAGTTCTACAGCTGAAAGCAAAGTGTTCCCTGAATCAAGCAGAAGCAACACAAATATCTCTCTGTGGCTTTCTTTGAGCCATGACAGGCATTCTGCAGCTTCTGCCGCAGAGCATACTATTTTACCTATGCCTTTTGCTCTCATCTGTTTTGTGATCTTTTTCTGTTTCCATTTCAGCTTGAGTTCACATACGTGATCCATCTTTGTCCCCGAAAAAACATTCATTGCAGTCAGAATCGAGATTATGCTGCTTGCATCTCTCGCATACAGGATTCTTGTCTATCCTGCTTAAGGCCGCCTCAAGAAAAGTGTTTGTTATAGCAGTTATAGGCTTATTCAATATTTGTTTGAGCCTGTACATGGCTCTTACATTCCTTTCGAATATCTGAGGAGAATACATATTGGCTCCTTTGTTAACTCTGGTTAACCTCTTAGGGGCATGAGCAGGGCTTTTCTGCCTGTCTGCTCGTCATCAAAGACAATAGGGGTTGCTTCATCAAAAAAGCGTATCGTGTCAAAGCTCATGCTGATTATGTTTGAGAATATTCTTGAGTTCACCTTTAAAGAGATGCTAAAGCTTATGTTCTTGTCTTTCATCACAAAGAAAGCATTGTCCTTGCCTTCAACTTTAACCTTGCCTTTGCTGAAGCTCAGCTTTATCGGATAATTTTTGTCATTCACAGGAAGGTCTTCGATGCTTTGCATAAGCATCATTTGTGCATCTTCGATTATATCCCATGCAAGCCCATCTCCATTAGGAATGACCTTTGGATAGTCAGGATATGAGCCTAAGACTTCAGTTGAATATATGATATTGTTGAATCTCAGATAGACTCTTTCTTCAGTCTTATTTTTATGATATGCTGCCTCAACAGGAGCCTGTGTTACAAGCTCTCTTGTCTTAAGGAACTTTGTCAACGGAACAGCAGTCTTTTTCTTTGTGAAGCTTATTTCCATGTCAGCGATGTACATCATCTTGCCGTCTGTCGCGACAATCTTGTTATTCTTTCCGTCAAAACAGATTGTATTTTTGTTTATGGTTATATCTGAATATTCTTCTGCAAACTCTCCAGCCTGAAGCAGCAGTTCCGGAAAATAGTTATCGTCAAGACTCTGCCAGTCCAGCTTTGCAGGAATATTTGGGATATCTTCAGGCGTGATCCTCTTCAGGCTTCTCTGCATCATGATATTATCAGAAGGCATATAGATATTGATGTCCTCTTCATCAGACTCGAAATAAAAGATGTCCTGATTCTGCTTTGCCAATGTCTTCAATTCTTCAAGAGATATGCTGAAGCTCCCTTTTCCTTCTGAATTTTCAGGGAGGTCTTCATATATCTCGGCAAAGCAGCAGGTGTTCTTTGCAACTGCTTTTAATGATCCTTTTACGCTTTGGAAACTGATAAGCTTTTGATCATCCTTCATGCTCCTGTGTATGATCCTTGATGCAGCTTTTGAGATGTTTTTCAATGTGTCTTTGTGCGTTAATAGGCTCAGGTTCATCCTGGATTCCTTTCAGAAAAAGGTTGACAATTGTTTTGAGTTAATCACTTGTGCATTTATTTGAAATGTTTTATGAGATGGTGAATGCATACAGATTACAGGTCTTTCAAAAATAAGCTTGACATCGTTAATTTTGGGTGTAGATTATTCATAAAGACACTTTATTTTAGGAGGGTTTCTGATGTCAAATACATGGAATAATCAGAATCACTTTCTTCAGCAGAATCAGGCTAAGAAAGAAACATTTTATACTCATGATAGTTTGACTGGTCAGGATCTTCGGATTGTTAAATCAATACAATCCAATCAGATTGATATGTTCATCTCTGATGCTGGAACAAATGGCAGGATTCATGATCACAGCGGAATAGATCTTGTCAATAAAAGAGCCTTCAATGTCAACCGAGGACAGCAGTTTTAAGTAGCTTTTTAGCTATTGTCCTTGCGTCTTCTTCAGTTAAATCTGGATTGTCCAGTCTGGCACAACCTATTACCAGGCTGTTTATATTTTCTCCCAGATCGAACTTCACAAAGGATTGTGCAATTTCAGCTCCTTCATCCTTGGTGGTTTTTCCATCGGATATATTAACAAGAACTTTCTTCAGAAGCGTTTTTAATTTATCAGCTTTTTCATCTGAAATATGATAGTCTGAGTTGATTTCATCGAAAAGATGCTCTGCTTGTTTTTTCAATTTCATTTTGTAATGTAAAAAGAATCTGTATTCTCCGACCCTTATCTTTCCGGCATCTTATGCAAATTCGTCTCTCATAACATCATGGGAGATAAGCCTACTCTTTGATTTCTTTCTTGAATCCTCTATCTCGCTTAATACATCTTCAGAAACGATTGATTCGTCTTTGATAAGCGCTTTCAGGTCTTTCATCTCCTTTCTTAGGCCGATTAGGTCTTCATGTATCTGTTCAAGTGTGATTGCAGCCATGTGTTTCACCTGTTATGTATATGTTCTGAGGGTATATAAAACTTGCTGTTTCAATCTTATGATGCTTTTATTACATCCTTCCTATGATCCGACTTTATTTTCAGCACCTTTTCAGCCAGCTTTGAAGCTTCTCTTTCTAAGTTTTCAGAAGTGTTCCATGTGCCCAGGGCATAAGTGAATGACAGTTCATTCTTTGTTGCTGCTCTCTTCAGTTTTTCAAGAACAGCTTCTGCATCCTGCTTTTTTGTTCCTGTCACACACAGGATCTCGTCCCCTGAGAAGAACTTTCCTATAAAGCAGTCTGATTGCCTTGTTTCTATGGAAAACATGGCTCTGAGGCGATTATTCATGGCCTCATAGCCGTTCTGCTGGTTAAGGGCATGCAGATTGTCTATATCTATGAAGATGACATGCCTTTTGATACCTCTGGGCTGTTTCCTGGCAAAATTAAGCAGTCCTGACCTGTTCAATATGCCGTAATTCTCATCAAAACTGAGATTAAGCTCTAATTTTCTGATATCTCGTTCCAATTTCTGAATTTTCTGAGTAAACCCAAAGATTCTTCCTACTATTGTCGTGAGAGACATTCTTGCCTCCTTTCGAACAGAACAGATCGCTTTATGAGTGATTTTTTAAATAAAATCTATATTAAGCCAGATTATGATGTATAATATAAATGGAGTTTCCATGATTATGACACGTAAGAATTCAGACCTTATTTTTTGCAGCGCTTCTACCAAGGAGAAGCTATATTACCTTGCTATGATAGTGCTTAAGTTTAAAATATTGAACAACATATACGTAGCTGCATATATTGGTGGAGGAGCAAGATTGTGGGCGGAGGGATTGAGAACTCATTTCAATGACATTGATGTTTGGCTCCCAGGATATCATACAAAGTCACGGTCTTACATTGATAATCAATTAGTTGATGGAGATCCCGATGCTGAAATCCCTCCAAGAATTCATAATTTTTGCAGGAGAACAGCAACAGAAATTTTTGCTGGTATATATGCCTCTTCCATAGAGCATTTGCTCAATATTAAACTTTTTCTTAATAGAGATAAGGATCAGAAAGATATATACTTACTCAAGAAATACCTCCAAGAAAGGTCTTAGATATTCACGATTTTTAGGTATGACAATATGATCAAGGGAATTCTTGTAGAAGGGGTTGATTGTTCTGGAAAGACAACATTGGTGACAAGACTAAAGACAGATCTCAGTTCATATGGCTGGGATTCTCAGACCTGTTGTCATCGATCAGAGGATCAATTCGATAGATACCTTCAGATTTATTGCAACTCAGATCGTATCATATTCGACAGAGGTCATTTTAGTGAGATAGTATATGGAGATTTATGGAGAAAATCTCGCCACTTTCAGCAATGGGAAATTGAATGGCTAAATGAATATGTGCTGATGCATTTCATAGTCATCTGGTGCTATGCCTCAGAAGAATGCCTGAAAAAACGTTATACCCAGCAAGGTATTAACAGGAAGATAAAGGTCGATCAACTAATTCATATACAGACAGCATTTGAGAATTTATTCCAGCACAATTCAGTAATCAAATATTGTTCGGATTCTTTCGTCTCGCTAGACAAATTAGTTGATATGATATATTATCTAATCCACCAAGACAATGAAGGGATTAACGAACATGACATTATTCCACCATTAGCCAAAGAAGCGTATTGGGGAATTATCGTCCACAGCAATATTTCTTATTTTGAAAAACTAATTGTTGAAGAAATCAAAGTACATTTTCCTGATATATCAATTAAGATGCTTTCTAACAAAATAACAGTTGATAGTTTTCTTAAGGAATACTCTTCGACGAAAAGAACAGTATTCATTGGATGCCTCCCTCATCTTGCCTCCAATGCAAGAACTCTTAATTCTCAAGATGCCACTTTACTTCTAAATGACCTAATAAGACATAAATTTCTATGGATAATCGATGAGACAAGTAAATGTTCAGAAAATTACCTTAAATTTTATCAAGAGTTGCCATTACATAATAAAATATCTGTCTCTTCAGACAAACCAAATTCAATAAAAAATGTAAGAAACCAAATAGCTACGCGTATTAATAGCTTTATTTAATCATATAATCGGCTCTTGAACAAGTTCGTTTCTTTCTTTATGCTCATATTAGGTCTTACGACAGTACTGCACTCTTTATATAAGTGACCTCTTTTTTCAACAAATCCACTTTTGCTGGGCAAGGAACGACACACTCTAAGACAAATGGAGCATATGTATTTTTAGACAATTGTGATATATTCCGAAGGTGTAATAAATCGTGTTGAAACAAAAAACCATGATCCGTCATATCTCTTCCCAGAAAAGATATGTGAATTTCTGAGAGCATATCACGATAATTTCTCAAATAATCTGGTACGCTCATTGACGAGACCGTTAAGGCATGAGCATAGTCGAATGTTAATCTCAAAGAAGGATAATTGTCGACAACATTTCTAATTTTATCGATTGTCTCCCAAGGACCTTTCCAGTCATCATTTTCTAATGATGGAGAAATGTCTGGATCTATTATTGATCTAAGATTATTGATTGTATTTCTGTGAAAAACAACATTCTTTGCTTTTATCAACAAATATAATTCAATAATCTTATCCATTATTTGTTTTGTCTTTCTATTCCGTTTGTAAGTTATATCCTTCCATGGCGCATGTATCGAATTAAAATTCAATTTTTGAAGATACCTAACATTAGATTTCGATATTTTAAAATCAAGAAGGTATTTTGAATATGCAAAAGACATCTCTATACCTTGCGGATTATATCGTTTAATTAATTTAATCATTTTATTTCGATCATCTGTGATTTGATATAGGACTCCGGTTGATATGCAAATAGGGTTTTTCATATAACTGGTAACTATGGTGCAATTTAACTAATTTTCTATTAAAATAGGCATTCACTGCTCCTTTCGCTTTAAAATAAAAAAAGGAGCCTGCAAAGGCTCCTTGGTTGAAGATAGGCGGGAGAAACTGCTGTCTTATTCTATACTGTTATTGTCTTCATCCTTTATTATGTAGATGTTCTCCGGCTGTAATGCTTCGCAGTGCTCTTTTACCTCTTGAGCTTCTGTTAGGTCATCAAATGTTTCTTCCTGCTCAGTCTCAACAGGAATGAATGAGAGAAGTTTGTACATGCATGCCTCCTTTCGTAATTACATTATCCGAATAATTGATATAATTGATGTAATGATTATGTTGGGAGATTATTATGATCGAGATTGTTCTTTATTTCGCGATATGGAAAATGATCTATGATTCGATGTTTTTGTTTGAAGTATATGCAATACATGGAAGCATCGACAGATACCAAACTCAGTATAAAAATGAACTTGGTATTGATAAGAACTCTTTCCCACTGCCAATAAAAAAGATATTGTCGCGCTTTCTGGGATCGATAGTCTTTATTATTTTGGCTAGGGTCTTAACAATCAGCGTAAAGCAAAAAAATATCTACTCATTGCTGATTGCAGTTTCTTATGTAATGTCTGCTTTCGGTGCTGCGCTTATTACTAATAAGAATGAAAGATCTTTGGGCATTATTGATTTCAGTTGGTATTCCATGATGGCAATTGCCTGTGGAGGCCTTATATTCTGCCAGTATCTTCCTGATTATCTCAATGTCAATATTCCAGCAGACTTCTCAAAGGTCTATTATATTGCTTATCATAATGAGACTCAGAATCTTTTGCAAAAAACGGTTGACGCGATGTTGATTGTCGGTTCAGTCCTGGCTGTCTGCATGACAATAATATGGGGGAAAGATATTTGGAGACCAAAAGATGCAGTGGAAAGGCTTCAATATGTAAAAACAGCCTGCATGTCAATGAGGATGGTCATAGCATATTTTTCTATATGCCTTGCTGTCTTTTATTGGCTTGGCCTTCCCTTGTACAATAAGATGGTTGTGTTAAGGGAATTTATTAAATGATTACTTTTCATATTTCAAGATAGCTTCCAATTCAAGAAAATACTTTGAAAGCTCTTCTTTGTTTTTCTCCCATTGCTTAAAACAGTCAGTAGCTCTTCGGCCAACTCTTGAATCCATGTCAACCTCTCCTATTTCATAGATCTTTTTTGCAATTATTTCCTGGCCTTTTACAAGATGGAGGAGTATCTGAAGCATGGCTTGTTTTTCTTTTGCCTGTAGTTTGTTATCATCCATATTATCACCTTTCTAAAATTATGATGAAGGGTTATAAATAATTTTCTCTTTTACTCAGGCTGTCTTCATCCATTATTATGTAAATGTTTTCTGGATGTAATGTTTCAAGATGCTCTTTTTCTTCCTCTGCTTCCTGTATCTCCTCAAATGCTTCAGGATTCTCAGGTTCAACAGGCATATATGGAATGATTCTGTATGGCATTGATCGCTCCTTTCTATTTTAAATAAGTGAGAATTTCGCTGGCGTGGGTTTATCTACCGAAAACGCCTGTTTGTGTTGAATTCAGGCAGTACACAGCCGGAATCGGCTGAATTTACTTTATCGAATCAACGATAAAGATGCTGTCTCAAATCAATGAAACAGTTTTCAAAACATCTGCCAAATCAATGGCATTTTTGCATTGCTTTAATCAAAAAGCAGCTTTGGTTTTGAAACGATTTGTTGAAATCTATTCAATATATGGGTGGAAAGAAGTTATAAAGATTATGGGGCATGGGTGGTGAAAGATAATGACTCATGTTCATCTAAACTTGATTTTTGACAAAATCATGTTATAATTATTATCAAAACAAATAATCGAGTGTTTTATAAAGAGGTATTTCCTTCTCTGCATATGTCAGAGAGACATAATAAAGGAGTTAGAAGGCTTATGGGTGCAGCCTTTCTTGCTATACTGTCGCTTCCATTTATGGATATTCCCTTTAACTACTGCAAATTTCTTTATAACAATAATAAAGTCAGAAAAAACGACAATAATATATCATATACTGAAGGTATCGATAAGTGGGGTTTAAAGGGCTACAAGATATTCAGGCGTGACAGCAAAAAAACAAAAGTGCAGCATTTTGAATATGATTCATTTTTAACACCAAAAGTAGTGTATTCTGCAACAGACTGCGATAACGATGGTTTAGTGGACATTGTTGATTCTGGCAGTACTGTTCCTTATTTTAGAAGTAATTTAAATGAACGCAAAGAATATCGCAATAAATTATTAAAGATGTCAATCTTTGGGACACTAAGCAAAAACAAATATAAGAGGGAATTTGGTAAGATCTGCCATGATGTCGCTACAGATCCTAATAGGACAAGATATATATCTGAGCTCGAAGAAATATTCAAGAAAGCTGATAATGAGCTTGAACATTTTAATAAGATGACTTCATATTCTGATAATAACTGATGTTATCATTCTTCTTATAGAAAAGGAACACTATGAGTAAATCTATTTTTGGTATTATCTTCCCAGGTATCTTGCTAATTTTGACTGTTTTGGTTGTTGGAGGTACAATAACAAATATGTCAATCTTTGAGCAAAGAAAAAAGATAACATGCGACCAAATTAGATTACTGATATTGAATGTTGCTAAGAACAGATCAGGAGCATATTTTAAGATGTTGGTAGACTTACACGACAATCTTAAAGAAGAAAAAGAAAAGTTGCCAGATGAATATAAATCACTCTTGGCGGATGCAAAAAAGAATATTGAAGAATATAAGAAATATGATAAAGAAAATAAATATGCTGCCGCTAAACTTTATCGACTTCTTATAGATCAGATTGGGCTTTTTAAAGAACGATATCATCGTCTTGGTATTTATTTAGCTGACAAAGCAAAATTAATCGAGAATGAATCAAACTGTCTTGACATAATAAATAAATCTTTGAAAAATGGTGTCTGGCCATTTGATGAAGATGGTAATATAGAGAGTTCGTTTACAGAGACACCTGAATGGATAAAAAGTATCATTAGAAAACAGACAAAAAAGTTCAATCCAAATAGCAGTTTGAAAGATGTGTTAAACAAGGAAAATAAAGAATGTAACCAATTTAATTATATGACTGGATTTGGGTGCATAACTTCTTATTTATATGCACTTGGCAAGGTTAATTTAATATTAGTTTATTACTTATTATGCAGCTTATATGGGGCGATAATTCTCGTTACCTTGGAGAACAAGAAACCCTTTATTGGGCGGATCCTATTGTATGCAATATCTGGAGGGGCTTGTATGCTATTTTATATAAAAAGCATTCAAGTATTTATTGTAGATATGCAGGATAGCACAGGCATAGAATTAGTTTTCACACATCATTTATTGGGGTTACTTGCGTTTATCATAGTGTTGGCCAATCCATTTCAGATAATGAGGTTTAGATTGAAGAATATAATTAGTGTTTTGACAAAGAATAAAACACTAATTATCCTGTTGGCTGCTTTTTTATTGATCTGCGGATGCAACAGCAATAGGAAATCTATACAGGTAAAGAAAAAGAAATTTATTGGCATGAAATCAAAGGAAATAGTAGACGTTGTAGTTCCAGAAAAAGGAAATGAGGATTTAAGAGACAAAAGAGATCAGGAAATAAGTGAAGAAGAAAAAGCTCTTGATAAAAAGATCGATCAGAGACTTGATGAAGATATAAATAATGCTCCCGAATGGTTGAAACCGCTCGGAAAGAGTATAAAATCAAAATGACTCAGGGAACAAAAAAAGCCCAGAAGGTTAGTTCTGGGCTTTCAAATGAAGAAACTTCTATTAGAAGGGAAACTTCTATTAGAAGGGAAACTTCTATTAGAAGGTGTAGCCTAATCCAAGAGAAAAATAGACATTGTTTAAAGGATTCCCGATATCAGAAGTCATCGAACTGTTTGTGGCATTTTCTGACAGTTCCAGTTCAGTACCTCCGGCAGAGATGCCGTATCCCAGCCTCAGGTCAAGATAGAAACTGCTTTTATCCAGTATGGCATAACCTGCAAAGATATCGACTGATATGGGCTTGTGCTCTCCTGTAACTGTATAGCCGCTGTTTTTAACTTCTGCTTCTATGCTGGAGCCTGAGATTCCCATGCCGGCGAATGCCCCAACAGAGAAAACATAAGATCCCCAGACGCTCCAGCTTATTACGCTTGTATCTGCATCAACACCAAATGATTCTACCTCGTCTTCAGCATCAGAAGCGATATCTTTCATAAGAAGGCTCCCGACACCGCCGCCGAAATATATCTTGGACTCGCTTTCCATCTCATAATACATCCCTCCTGAAAGGAGGTCTTGGAGCCTTGTATCATAGCCTCCTGACAGCCAGAAGCCGTATGTTCCTGCATTTGGGTTTTTCTTTTTTTCTTTCTCATCTCCGGAAAGAAGATTTGCTGAAAAGGTAAATGCAATTAATATCACCAACAGATATCTGCTAAAATTAATCATAAAGATCCTTTCAATTATTCTTTGGTTAAGGTTATTTCATTGCTGTAGAACCAGCCTGAATTTCCCATAGCATCACCTGCAAAAACAGCAATCCGTACTTTTTCCCAGGTGTAATAGGCCGATGAGTCTGAATCAAATTGCCGAGAACCGGAAAGGGAACCGCTTGATGAAGTTAGGGTGTTGTACTCATTTGCAACAGAGCCCCACTGATCCAATCCATCATAGCGTGGATAATATTGCAGATATACAGAAGCTTCTCCCGGTGTATCTTCCAGAGTGTAGTTAAAGCTGTAACCCAGCTCAATAGAATAATCGCTGGAAGATACAGTTGTGTCAGTTCCTGAAGCAGAAAGATTAGTGATTGAGAATGACGCTCCTCCGCCACCTCCGCCACCGCTGAAGCTGGTTATATTAAATGATCGGGATTGTTCATGATCTGCTGTTGCCGGATTTGTATCAGTGGTCTGCAGCTGGAATGTTGAAGAAGTCCACACTCCTTCATCAGGCTTCCTTATCACTTCAAGATAATATGTGGCAGAAGCTTCGTATTCAATATTCCCAAATACGCATTCATAAGTAGAGGAAGATGTAAAACGTCCTTCATCATCTGATGAAGCAGTTCTGATTCTGTAAGATTTATATAAATTTACTCTGTAATGGTAAGTATCTGTATTGTATGAACTGTCAACATTATTCAGCAAGACGGCAAGATCAACTTCAAAGCTTGAACTGCTGCCTGAAGTGCCGCCATCGGTGGTCCAGTCTGTGCTGACGCCCGGATCTGTAGAAGCAGTTCCAGTGTATCCGCCTGAGTCCTCATCTTCTCCGCATCCAAGAAAAAGCATTACAGTACAGCATAACAGCAAGAGAAGGCTGAAATTTACGATATAAGATGTATTTTTCTGCATAACTGCTCTCCTAAAAAAATGAGTATTTTCGACAGAATAATTTTGAGGGGTACATGCCGGTTCAGTTTGAACTAATCTTCCTCAATCACCTCCTTAAAATAAAAATCCTTTAACAAGTTATGTTTGGTATAATCTTTTCATTGCCTTCTCACCGTCCTTGCTCATGACCTTTGCGTATATTTCAGTTGTTGCGATGCTTGAATGCCCAAGCTGCTGCTGGACAAATCTCAGGTTCCAGCTGCTAGCCTTGAGCAGATGGGTCGCGAACGTGTGCCTCAGACAGTGTATGCTGTAATTTCTGTTTAGTTTCGCCCTGCTCATGCTTCTCTTGACTGACGCCTGCAATGCTCTTCTTGTCATGCTCTTTCCGGTCCTGTTGGAATAAAATACAGGAGCATCTTTTCTTAACGGTTCCCCGTTGTCCTGCTTCCAGCTTTTGAAAGCTTGCAGCGGCTCCTTCAGTTGGTCTCCGCAGATAACAGTCCTTGCCTTGGAAAACTTGCCTTTCCTTACATAGATCTGTATGCAGCTGTTCTTCTCAGAGATGTCCTGCCATACGAGATTCGTTATCTCCATCACCCTCAATCCGGAATTCAGGGCCAGCTCCACCAAGAACCAGTCATAAACTCGTGATCTGAGAAGCGAGTTGTCTTTCTTTCTCAGAAGGTTTCTCCTGAGCTTTTTTACCTCTTTGCTGTCCAGATATTTGTCCTGCTGAAGGGTCCACCTGAAGCCTTTTTTTGTTTTGCTCTGTTTGGGATTGATGCCTGAAACTGCTTCAGCCACCTTACTTCTGATAGATTCAGGAGTGGCTTCATTTCCAATAACAAAAACATTTACAGATATCCTGTTTGAAGATTCTTGGTGCAGCATTTTTTACCGATTCTGAAACTGGTAGCGGACAGGATTTGCATATTTCATGAGTTATGTGTAATCACCCACGCCATGCTGAATTAGCAATACAGCTCTTCATCCTCTTGTCAAAGAACAGATGGGAAATAGAATCATTCCCAACAAATCAGAAATTTGATTTGTGTTTCCATCTATCAAAAAATATTTATATCAAACCATCTATCCCTAAATATCTCTGAGATCAGAGGTTCAATCCTGCGAAATATATTTGCACATTTCTCATGAAATGTGAAAAGGTTATGTAGTTATATTAATCTGTTTTGGGGATTTGTCAACTGTTTTTTATGATCACAAAGTATCATTTCAGGCAAAATAACAGAAATCTGTATGTTATGGGTGCTTCTATCCAAAATACCCTTCATTTTTGAATTCGGGCAGTACACGGCTGGAATCAGCCGAATTTGCTTTATCGAATCAACGATAAAGATGCTGTCTCAAATCAATGAAACAGTTTTCAAAACATCTGCCAAATCAATGGCATTTTTGCATGGCTTTAATCAAAAAGCAGCTTTGTTTTGAAACGATTTGTTGAAATCTAATAAATATTTTAGGTATGAGAATTTATAAAGATGATGAAGCACACATGCATGAATCTATTTCCAGATAAATGCCGAATAAATTAATCTCCCCCAAACTCGACAAGCGAGTTTTTAGAGTTAATTTAATCCCTTCGCTTTGCTCAGGCTTCGGGCTGTATTCTGCTGCGTGAGTATTGATTTTTGTATTTTGAAAGAGATAATCATTGCTCTTTCGTGCTTTACGGAATATGACCATCAAAACTTATAATCCTCTTATCTTTCCCCCAAAAATAGGCAGGGGGGATAAGATAAGAGGGAGTTGCGACAGCCAGGAAAGAGAAAAGAGGGCATCCTCAGTGTGTTAACGCAGGTTAACTTATCATTCATTTTGCTTATTTAATCATTTGAAAACAAGCTCATAAACCTTCTTTAATTTCTGAGAACAAAAACTTTCAAGCTGCAAGATCTGAGATGGATTGACATCAGTAAGTGATTGACGTTTGTTTTCAGACAAAATATCGACGACAAACACATTGCCCACTGTTCAATCACCGTCGATAAATTTATATATATGAGGGTATTTCTATAATAAAGAATGAGCCAATGGGCGGTTAGACCCAAAGGCTCGGAGAAAACCAAAAATGCCCGACAAAAGACAAATCAGCTCCCCAGAGAGTAATAATTCTGGGAGATATAAAAAGATTTCGGAAGCAGAGACCAGACAACTACGCGAAGAAAAGATCAACGTAGATCAATGCTGGAGTGATTATCATGCTATCGGCATTGAACTGGACTCAGGAGAGATAGATCCAGATAAAACATATTTGGAGGTGTGATGAAATGGAAGAATTAACAGAACGTATGGAATGCGTTGAAGTATGGGTCTGCAGAGTTAATGGAAAAAGATATTGCTGCGACTGCGGCAGAGAGATTGCCGAGGAGGATATCGTGGGAAAATCCGGGACATACAGAAAATCGATAAATATATTAAGGGGTGTGCCTTAGATAAAAATAAAAACAAAGAAACAGAGTATGGCACTGAAGCCGACTTCTGACGTTATGAATAGGATCTAAGAATTTTAAGCTTAGATATCCATAAGATGGATTAGATGATACCTTGGATGACATATATATATGCCAATATAAATATAATTTTTAGAAAGATATATAAACCAATATTTACTCATATTTTTTACAATGGATATAAAAGAAAAACTGGAAAAAGGGTATTTGTCTGCGAGAGCTATTATAGAGGTTGCAGGAAAGCCAAAAGAACATATTGAGAAAGCTATAAAAAGTTATGTTGAAAAGATAAAGAACGACCCAGATATAGACATCTTAAAATCAGATTTTGCAGAGGTCACAGAAAATGAAGGGATGTTCTCAACTTTTGTAGAGATGGACATAGTTGTGAAGGACATGCCAAGGTTGATAAGCTTTTGCTTCAATTATATGCCTAGTTCTATAGAAATAAGTGAGCCGCAAGAGATGAAGCTAAACAGCGCAGAATTAAGCACAATATTTTCTGACCTGCAGGCAAAGCTGCATGAGGTTGATGTTATAGCAAAGAAGCTAAGGAACGAGAACACAATGCTCAGCAACAATGTCAACGTTCTTCTTGAGAATATAGTCAGGATAATCATAGCTAATGGGCCAAGGACTACAGAAGAGCTGGCAAGATATACAGGGCTGGAAAAAAATAAGATGCAGGTTTTCCTGGACAAGTTAGAGAAAGCAGAAAAGCTTGCCAAAGAAGGGGAAAAATACTCCATCAAAAAATGAATGAAAAGAACAAGATTGAAGCTCTGCTTTTCAGTTCTGGAAAAAGGATGAGTCTTAAAGAGATAAGCGAGCTTACAGGGATAAATCAATCAGATAACATAAAATCTGCATTGACAGAGCTTAAGCAGGATTATGAAAACAGGGGCGGAAGCCTATGTCTTGAAGAAGAGGACGGATTCTGGAAGCTGGGAGTAAAGGATCATTATATGACTATTGCACAGAAGCTTGTCACAAAGACAGAGCTGGACAAGCCGCTGATGGAAACTCTGGCTGTGATAGCATGGAAGTATCCTTTGCTGCAGGCAGAGGTTGTCCGCATCAGACATAACAAGGCTTATGATCATCTAAAGCAACTAGAAGAGATGGGATTTATCTCAAGAAACGTTTATGGGAGAACAAGGAAGATAACTCTGACTCAGAAGTTTTTTGAGTATTTTGACCTGCCTTCAAAAGAGCAAAGAAAAGAGGCTTTCAAGGCGATGGTTCCAGGCGAGACACAGGAAAAGATAGAGGGCATGGAGAAAGATATAGATGAAGGCGAGAAGAAGATATCTCAATATGAACAGAAGAAAGAGGAGATGAGAAAGCAGAAAGAAGAAGAGCTGAAAAAAGACAAGGAAAAGAAACTAAAGAAAGAAGATAATAATGATCAGGATAAGGAAGATCTGGAAGAATCTCAAGAGAAGGAAGATAAGGAGATAGATGAGATGGAAAAAGAAGAAGAAGAGCTGGATGAAGAGATGAAAGATGTTGGGGGGTTTGTAAATCCCCTGGGGGAGAAAGATGAGACTGGTTCTGAGATGTCCTCAGTGCAAGCAGAGGATGAAGTATCAAAGCCTGACAAAGGGGATTGAAGGCAAGAGCAAGAGATGCGTCTATTGCGGCAGGAGTTTTTCTATAAATAGAGATAATATTGTTAAGAAAGAATAGTGAGTCTATCATTTTATATGTTGAGGGTAAAGATTCCTGGATATAAGAGAGCATTTTGTATTTTTTCAATATTAGAAATAATTAAATCAAAATCAATATATAGTTTAAACTTAGGTAATAGATGGCTTCTAACCTTAAAATTCAATCTAAGGTATTTCACTTTGTTCAGGACTTTCGATTAAAATTGTCAAATACTTGAATTCAGACAATACAGAGCCTCTAACCTTAAAATTCAATCGAAAGTTTTATAAATGAGCTCTAATTCTTTTTATCAAGGAAATTTTCTAAATTTCTGTTTAATTTACTGAAAAATGGCTGAAGATACAGAAAAAACTGAAGAAAAAAAAGAGAAGCTCACACAGAATATAATTGAAGATGAGATGAAGAGCTTTTATCTTGATTATTCTATGAGTGTTATAGTGGGAAGGGCCTTGCCTGATGTTAAGGACGGACTGAAGCCAGTACACAGAAGGATACTTTATGCGATGTATAAGATGGGCATGTTCCATAACAAGCCTTTCAAGAAGTCAGCAAGGATAGTCGGAGAGGTACTTGGAAAATACCACCCTCATGGAGATATGGCTGTCTATGATGCGATGGTAAGGATGGCTCAGGAATGGAGTCTAAGATATACGCTAGTAAAAGGCCAGGGAAATTTTGGAAGTATTGATGGGGATAGTCCGGCAGCCATGAGGTATACAGAAGCAAAGCTGAACAAACTGTCAGAAGAGATGCTTGAGGATATCGAAAAGAATACTGTAGAATGGAAGGATAATTTTGACGGAAGTTTGAAAGAGCCAGTATTTTTGCCTTCAAAAGCTCCTAATCTTTTGCTTAATGGAAGTGCTGGAATCGCAGTAGGTATGGCTACAAACATTCCTCCCCATAACATGACTGAACTTTGCGACGGTATCATAAATACCATAGACAACCCAGAGATAGGCACTGACGAGCTTATGGATTCTATAAAAGGCCCTGACTTTCCTACTGGGGGGATTATATGCGGAAACAAGGGAATAAAGGATGCTTTCTCAACCGGAAGAGGGAAGGTAATAGTAAGGGCAAGGACAGAGGTAGAGGAAGGAAAGAAAGGAGACAGCATAATCATAAATGAGATACCTTACATGGTCAACAAGAGTATGCTTATAGAGGAAATAGCCAATCTTGTGAAAAATGAGAAGATATCAGGGATAAAAGATATAAGAGATGAGTCAGACAGGAAAGGCATGAGGGTAGTGATAATGTTGAAGAAAGAGGTGAATCCTGGGATAATACTTAACCAGCTTTTCAAGCATACAAGGATGCAGACCACATTCGGTATAAACACTCTTGCACTTGTGGATAACGAACCAAAGGTACTGAACCTTAAAGAGCTGATATATCATTATCTTGAACATAGGAAGCTGATGGTAAGGAAGAGAACAGAGTTTGACCTTGCAAAGGCTGAGAAAAGAGCCCATGTTCTTGAAGGGCTGTTGATAGCTTTGAAAGACATAGACAAGACAGTTGAGCTTATCAAAAAAAGCAAATCTGTCGATGAAGCGAAACAGGCATTAACATCTAATTTTGATCTTACTGAAGTGCAGGCTGAATCTATACTTGATATGAAACTTCAGAGATTGACAGGCCTGGAGCAGGACAATATCAAATCAGAGCATTCAGATCTTATCGAACTTATCAAAAGATTAAAGGATATATTGGGGGATGAGAAGAACATACTTGATATAATCAAGAAAGAGCTTCTTGAGCTGAAGGAGAAATACGGAGATGAAAGGAAGACAGAGATAATAGAGGAAGAGATAGAGAAGTTTGAGGCTGAGGAGCTTATAGAAGAAGAGAATGTTGTCGTTACCTTCAGCAGAAAAGGTTATATCAAAAGACTGCCTGTGGATACATATAAGAAACAGAAAAGAGGGGGAAAAGGGGTAAAGGCTGCTGCTACAAAAGACGAGGATTTTATAGAGCACCTGTTTGTGTCAAGCACCCACAGCTATATATTGTTCTTTACAGATAAAGGGACAGTTAGATGGTTGAAAGTGCATGAGATACCTTCTGCTTCAAGGACAGCAAGAGGGACTGCTATAGTTAATCTTCTTAAGCTAAATGAAGACGAGAGAGTTACAACTTACGTGCCTGTAAAGGATCTTGAAGAAGGCTATCTTGTCATGGCTACAAGAAAGGGAACAGTAAAGAAGACACCTCTTAAGGCTTTCAGTAGGCCAAGGAAAGGAGGAATAAAAGCCATAAATCTCGATGATAATGACAGGCTCGTGAATGTGCTTTGGACTGACGGAGACAGGCAGCTTATAATCGCGACCAAAAAAGGGATGACTGTGAAATTTGACGAGAAAGATATCAGGGCCATGGGAAGGACTGCAAGAGGAGTGAAAGGCATCAACCTGAGAAAAGAAGATAGGGTTATATGGATGGTCATAGCTTATGACGAGCAGACATTGCTTACCCTTACTGAGAATGGATATGGAAAGAGAACCCCTATATCTGATTACAGGCTTATCTCAAGAGGAGGAAAAGGGGTAAAGAATATCAATCTTAATGAGAGGAACGGGGATGTTGTTTCTGTAATGTGTGTTGTAGATTCAGACCAGCTGATGCTGATAAGCAGGAAAGGCATAGGGATCAGGGTCAGTGCAAAAGACATAAGCGTGATGGGAAGAGCTACACAGGGAGTCAGGATCATGAGGCTTGGTGATGGAGACAGGGTTTCAGGATTGGCTAAGATCCTCAGCGAATAAGAATAGTTTTTTATAGTTCTTGATTTAACTTTAATCTATGAAAGGATTAGCTGTTTGTTTTGAAGGTGTAGAAAACATCGCTGCAAAAGAGATAGAAGAGATAATTGGAGTGAAGGCTGAAGCAAAGAAGAATTCTGTTGTCTTTGAGATCGAGGAGCTAGATGACCTTTGTCTTCTTAGCTATAAGGCTCAGAGTGTGAATAAGATATTGCTCCTGATGGGAAATTTTGAGATCAAGGAGATCGAGGAGCTTAAGAAAATTGAAGAGATTGATTTTTCGGATTTTATGGAAGGGAAAAGGTTTGCTGTAAGGACTTTAGTCTTAGATGATCTTAACAGCCAGGAAGTTGCGAGCGAGACAGGAAGATACATAGATGGAAAGGTGAATCTTGATAGGCCAGATGTTGTGGTGTTCAATCTGATCGTTGAAGGGATGTGCTATATAGGCATAGATTTTTCAGGAGACATAAGCAAAAGAGGATACAAGAACTTCAGCCATTATTCTGACCTGAAAGGACCTATAGCTTACAGTTTGCTTCGGAAAGTTGGTTTTACAGGGAAGGAATCTTTATTGGATCCTTTCTGCAGCAACGGCACTATCGTGCTTGAAGCAGGTTACATGGGCGGAAAGATCCCTATAACTTATTTTGAGAGAGAAGAATTTCCTTTCTTGAAGTTTATGGACTATGATTTTGAGGAGAAAAAAGAAGTTGAGAAGCTTAAGATATTTGGGATCGATGATCAGTTAAAGAACATAAGGGCTGCTTCTGCAAATGCGAAGATCGGAGGCATAGACAATGCTGTCGAATTTTCCAAGGCTGAAGTTGACATGGTAGATACACTGTTCAAGAAAAAAGAGATAGATCTTATAGCTTCTAACCCTCCAAGGCTGAGCAAAAAGGTGGATGAAAAAAGGCTTGAAAGATTGTATAAAGAATTTTTTCATCAGGCTGAGTATGTTCTTAAGGGGAAGATAGGATTGATATCTGATGAAAGGACTGCTGAATTTTTTAGGAAGATAGGCTCAGAATATTTTAAGGTTGAAGAAGAGCATGATGTGAAGCAGGGGAAGGAAGTTTTGAAGATTGTTGTTTTTGGGAAAGGTTGAGGTTGATTCTGTGATATATACAAAAATCACAGTTTCCCTGGGCATGTTATCACAACCTTTTTAAACGCTTAAATGTTCTTTTTTAGGGTAGGGGGGAGCTTAACTCACGGTGAATATAAGAAAGGCTTTTAACAGCCTGTCTTAATGCTGAGGAAAGTCCGCCCACCATCAAAGGCCGCTTCCATAAGGAAGATGGAGAGATCCATGGCTCTGGCTAAGAAACGGAACAGCTTTTGGATAAGATGAAAATGGTGAAGCTTTGCTGCGAAGCAAGTGAGACCCCATAGATGTTTCCAAAAGTGCTGGTGAAACGGCGAAACCCTGTCGAAAGCCTGACTTTCGGAAGGTCCAAGGAACTTTGTTCCTGAGGAGCTGGCTGGTGCAAGTATCGAGGATACGCTAAGTCGAATGTTAAGGAAGGCTGCTTATGGCAGCGAATGCAAATTATCGTTCGCTTGATCGTAAAGCCTTACAGAAGGCGGCTTATATCTTCCCTACACCTTTTAATAACCACAATATTTTTAAATGAGATTGTAATGATGATAGAAAATGGCAAACAATAAGATACAGATGCCCAGTTCCATGGGCGGACTTATAAGATATTTTGACGAATATAAGAGCAAGCTTACATTTAAACCAGGGCACGTCATAGTGCTTTGCGTCGTAGTGATGATGCTGATAATTCTTCTTCATATATACGGCCCGGCGGTGTTAGGTCGATAAGATGATGCCCGGAATGAATCCCAAGATGATGAAGCAGGCCATGAAAAAGATGGGCATGCAACAAGAAGACATAGATGCTGTTGAAGTCATAATCAAATGTCCGGACAAGGAGCTGGTCATCACTGATCCCACTGTGGCTAAAGTCAAGGCTATGGGAACAGAGCAGATAACTGTGAGCGGAGAGATTACTGAAAGGGAATTATCTTCAGAGCCTGAGATAAGCGAAGAAGACATAAATACAGTTGTTGAGCAGACAGGAGCTTCTGAAGAAGAGGCTGAAAAAGCATTGGAAGAAGTGGAAGGAGACATCGCTGCAGCCATAATCAACCTTAAGAGCGAGTGATTCTTATATTGTTTTTAGCACAAGATTTTTATATGCTTAGAGCTATTATCGGGGTATGGAACAGTTCCAGTCAGCAAGAGAGGATGCGAAGAAGAATATAAAGCTGGCAGACCATATGATCACTATTACATATCCCCTTATAAAGGATTCGAAGCTTCTATTGGCTGTGATGGAGAATCTTTTTCTTGCATATACGAACGCTATGAATTCTATACTGTATTATGACCGACTTTTCAAGAGGATACCTGCATTTCCAGACACTTTTGAATGTAAGCTGAGGATGTTCAGGCAGAAATGCATGTTAAAACACAACCTTTCAAAGAATTTTGCCAATGAGATACAGGAGATAAAGGAAATAATGGAAGAGCACAGGAAAAGTCCAGTAGAGTTCAGCAGGAAGGACAAGTTTGTAATATGCTCTGACAACTACAATATGAGGTCCTTAAGCCCTGGAGACATAAGAAGATACATAGAGAAAGCAAAACTTTTTATACAAGCCATGGATAATATAGTGGGTAAGAATGACAGATTATTTAGATAATGCCAAGGATGAGATGAAAAGAGTGGATCACCTTCTTTTTGTAAGCCTGAAATATACAAGGACAGTTGACGTAATAATAAGCGTTATGGAGAGGATGATCAGCTGTATAGACAACTGCATGGATGCTCTTCTTGAAAAGGTTAAAAGAAGAAGAAAGACACTGGAAGTGCCTACAACTCCAAGACAGAAAGCAGATCTTGTGAGAGATATATTTTCAGATGATGAGATTATAACAAGCATGATGGATTTTTATCTTCATCTAAGAAATCTAGTGCAGGCAAAATACACAAAAAGAGAGGAATACAGAAGACACGTTACTATGATCGCTGAGGTAAAAGGAAGAACAGTGGAAGTGGAGATAGATGACCTTAATGAGTTCTATCTTAAACTGAAAGATTTTCTTGAATACATCCAAAGGGAGAAATTATGACCAAGTTTATCGCTGTAACAGGGGGAAAAGGCGGAGTAGGAAAGACTACAACTGCATTGAATCTAGGTACAGCCCTTAATGGATTTGGAAGAGATGTGATAGTTCTTGACGGCAACCTGAACAATCCGGATATAGGCCTCCATCTTGGGCATTCCAATGTTGAAGTTACTTTTCATGATGCATTGTCGGGAGATGCAGATATAAGGGATGCAATATACAGGCATACTTCAGGCGTGAGGGTCATCCCCGGAGACATAAGAGGCAGGAAAGTCAAGGTCAAAGGGATGGACAAGATATGCAAAAGGCTTGAAGGCATCAGCGAAGTAGTGGTTATGGACTGTCCTGCAGACATGGGTCTGAGCAAATATGCTGAAGAGGCTCTTGTTGTGGCTGTTCCTGAGACAACATCAGTTACTGCTGCGATGAGGACGATAAAAAAGCTTGAAGATAAGAACATAACTGTATTGGGAGTTGTACTCAATAGGGTCAATGGAGACGAGCATGAGATGTCTGTAGACAATGTCGAAGCATTATTAGAAAAGCCAGTTATAGGAGTAATACCTGAGAGCGATGATGTCAGGGAATCACAGTCTATAAAATATCCTGTTGCATATTCTCATGCTGATTCAGAAGCCACTACAGGATTTAAGTCCTTGGCTGCACACCTTATAGGAGAAAGATACAATATCAAAAGCGAGAAAGGGATATATAATTCTTTTCTTAGAAAGATGGGCTATAAATGAATGACCTCAGGAAAAAGTGGAGCGAGAAAGAGATTTCTGAAGCCAAGAAGATAATAGATTCAAGACATCTTAAAGATAAGAGCAGGTCACTGGCTCACATGAACAAGGTGATATACTGGACAGTCCTCCTTGTTATGATCATAGGGAATTTTATAGTTTCAATGGCATTGATACCTTTCCTGCTGCTGATAGATAAGCTTACATTAAATGTTGTGATAGTCTTTATAGGGCTTGGGATGGGGTTGCTGTTCAATCTTCTGATAAATGATATAGAGCATATTGATGAGAAGCATCATTATATTGCAGCAATAATGCTTCCTTTGTTAGCTGTTGTTAATTTTTTCCTTATGATGGAAGTTTCTGAATATATAGGAAACAAATTGGAGCTGCCAGTAGTGAGAGAAAGTGCATTGTTGATAGGATTGCTATATGCTGCTGCATTCCTGCTGCCTTATCTTAGAAATGTTTTCTTTAGCGGCAAGCTTAAGTATAAATGATAGTTTTAAAATTGCTCTGCAATTAATATTCAAAAATAATAATCTCTAAGTCAGATAAACTGCCTTGCGATTAAGATTATTCAATAATAATAATCTATAGGTCAACAAGTTGTCTGAAATCAGGATTTTCAATCTTAATCTCTAAGTAAGCATAGCCGCCTTGCAATTATTATCTAATAATAATTTATAATGCTCGCTTTGCTCGCTACTATACCCAAAGAAGACTGCCTATCGGCAGTTAGCTCCTCCCCTTTTGGTGCAGAATTATCTTTCTTTTTCCCACCCAAGTTTTAGTGCTCTGTGCTTCACTAAGATTGGATTTAGTGTAAGTCGTTAATTTCTGGCTTCGATTAAACTAACTGAGCAGTCAGATTATCTGCGGAGTGAGACTGTACACAAGCGCAGCGAGTGCCATGGATGGGATCAAATATCTTTAAGCTTAAATCCGGCATATTTTTTATTATTATGCAGAAATCTTTTTCTGAAAAGTAAGTTTTATAAGTTATCAGTTAATTCTTTGGCCCATGGTGGCTGTGGTGTAGTCCGGCAGCACATAAGACTGTGGATCTTATAGCCCGGGTTCAAATCCCGGCAGCCACCCCATCTAAATCAAAAATAATAATAGTTTTTGGAGGTCTGGAATCTTTAGATTTCCAAAACCTTTATAAACAACCTATTGATATTCAGTGTAAAAAGCCCGAGTTCATTTGAGCGCAGAGGGTTCAGATGATTTAATTCTCTGGCTTTTACTATGCATAAAATGACAGAAAACAAAGAAAATAAAGATTATAGGCATCTGGTAAGGGTAGCCAACACAGATATAGAAGGAACAAGACCCATAGGCTATGGCCTTAGGAAGATAAAAGGAGTAGGATTTCATCTTGCTGATTCTGTGTGCAATATAAACGGGATAGACAAGAACAAGAAAGCAGGAGACCTTACAGATGAGGAAGTCAAAAAACTGGATGATGCTGTAAAGAACCCAAGAAAATACAACATCCCTGTTTGGATGGTGAACAGGAGGAAAGATCCTGAGTCAGGAGAAGATAAGCACCTGATAATGGGGGACATGGATTTTGTCCAGGATAACGATATAAAACTGATGAAGAAGATCAAAAGCTACAGAGGAATAAGGCACATGTCTGGGTTGCCTGTTAGGGGGCAGCGGACAAAGGCTAATTTCAGGAAGAGTAAGGGAAAAGTGACAGGAGTAAAGAAAAAAGGAAAGAAAGGAAAGGTATAAAATGGGAGACCCTAAAAGAAGAAGAAAAAGATATAACACGCCTGTAAGCCCATGGGAAGGGGAAAGGATAGAAGAAGAGAAACAGTTGACTAAGGAATATGGGTTTAAGAACAAGGAAGAGATATGGAAGATGGATTCCATACTTAAGAACTTTTTTCTGCAGGCGAAAAAACTCATAGCAGAAGATCAGGAAAAGGAGAGAGGGCAACTGATCAACAGGCTAAAGCATCTTGGGCTTATCTCAGGAGCAGCAGATACAGATGACATACTTAACTTAAAACTTAAAGATATACTTGAAAGGAGGCTGCAGACACTTGTAGTAAGAAAAGACAAAGCAAGAAGCATGAAGCAGGCAAGGCAGTTTATCACACATGGACACATAACTGCAGGAGGAAAGAAGATAACCTCTCCTGGTGCATTGATAGCAAAAGATATTGAAGATTCTATAGAATTTGTACAGAAATCATCTTTGGCAAACCCTGAGCATCCAGAAAGAGCCGTTCCTGAGGAAGAGGAAAAGCTTCCTAAGAAGCCGAAGAAGACAGAAAAGAAAGAAGACAAGAAAGAAGCTCCAAAAGCAGAGAAAACAGAAAAGAAAGAAAAACCTGCTGAAAATAAAGAAGATAAAAAAGAAGCCTCTGAATCTGAAGATAAAAAGGAAAATAAAGAAGATAAAAAATGAGAAGAGATAATCCAAGGCCGGACACAAGAAGAGGAAATCTAAGATGGGGAATAGCTTACATCTACAGCAGCTATAATAATACCATAATCCATATAACTGATATCACAGGAACTGAGACTATCGGAAGAGCAAGCGGAGGGCAAATGGTAAAAGCAGACAGGCTTGAAAGCTCCCCTACTGCTGCGATGAATGCTGCAAAAAAGGTTGCAGAGATAGCGAAAGACAAAGGCATAAATGGAATACATGTAAAGATAAGAGCACCTGGAGGACACAACGGACCGATGAATCCAGGACCTGGAGCACAGGCTGCAGTAAGAGCATTAAGCAGGATGGGACTCAAGATAGGGATAATCGAGGATACAACACCTATACCTCATGGAGGCTGCAGGCCGAAAGGAGGAAGAAGGGGGAGAAGAGTATAAGATGAAGATCGAGACCATAAACCAGGACAAGGAAAAGAACAGGATACAGTTCATAGTAAAAGACAGTTCAGCTTATTTTGTAAATACACTGAGAAGAGTTTTTATGGAAGAGGTGCCTGTCATGGCTATAGAAGACGTAGAGTTCAGGGACAATTCCTCTGCACTATATGATGAGATGATCGCATTGAGGCTGGGCTTATTGCCTATAACAACTGACCTGAAAAGCTATAATATCCCTGAAGAATGCACATGCAAGGGGAAAGGATGCAGCAAATGCACACTAAAACTTATATTAAGCGTGAAGAAATCAGGGATTGTCTATGCAAAAGACCTTAAAAGCAAAGATCCCAAATGCAAGCCAGTATTTCCAGATACGCCAATAGTCAAGCTGCTGAAAGGACAGAGCCTTGAGCTTGAAGCGACAGCTGTGTTGGGAAAAGGCAAAGAGCATGCAAAATGGAATCCTGGATTGTTCTTCTATCAGCAATATCCAAATATAGAGATAAGCAAAGAAGGAGAACAATGCGAAGAAGCAGCTATAAAATGCCCTGTAGATGTATATCAGTTCAAAGATGGAAGGCTGAACATAGTAAACCAGAACAACTGTCACCTGTGCCAGGCTTGTACAGAAGCATGCTCTGGAATAAAAGTCAAAGGGAGTGACAAAGATTTTATATTTACAATAGAGAGCTGGGGACAGCTTGAGCCAAAAGATATAGTAAAAACAGGAGTTGAAGAGTTCAACAAGAAGCTTGATGAGTTTACAAAGCTCCTCAAGTAGGCATTCTTGCCCGATAAATTTCATTGCGAGGATGCCGGAGTGGCCAATTGCGTGCTGTTCAACAGCACCAGACCAAACGGGCTAGGTTGAGGTTGTTGAAAAACATCAGAAGCCTAGTAGCTTAGTGCTTGCGCGGGTTCGAAACCCGTTCCTCGCATCAAATAAAAAAATGAAAACAGGACCTACAAACAAGGTTTTGAAAGACCTGATACAGGAATTAAGGAAAAAATCCAGAGAGAATGACATAAAACTCTGGAAACGTGTAGCTGATGATCTGGAAAAGCCTACAAGGAAGAGAAGGATAGTCAACTTATACAATATAAACCAGAATACTAAAGATAATGAGATAGTCATAGTTCCTGGAAAGGTCCTTGCTACAGGGGAGATAGATCATGCAGTCACAGTAGCAGCATTTTCATTTTCAGGCTCTGCTGAAGACAAGATAAACAGAGTAGGGAAGGCGATACCTATAACTGAACTGATGAAAGAGAGTCCTGCTGGAAAGAAGATAAGGATATTGGGTTAAAATGATAATAAACGCAGAAGATGCAATTGTTGGAAGAATGGCGACAGTGGTCGCCAAGAAAGCTTTAGCTGGAGAAGAGATAAATATAGTCAACTGTGAAAAAGCGATAATCACAGGAAACAAGAGAAGGACAATAGAAAAATACAAGCAAAGGCTGGAAAGAGGGCAGGTCGGAAAAGGTTACTATGTTTTCAGAAAGCCGGAAATGATAGTAAAAAAGATAATAAGGGGCATGCTTCCATACAAGCAGGAAAAAGGATTGAAAGCCTTTAAAAGAATAAAGTGTTATAAGGGAGTTCCCGAAGAGTTCAAAGAAGGAAAAATGGAAAAGGTTAAAAATGCTGATATGAGCAGACTTAACAATTATAGTTTTTTGACTGTAGAAAAGCTTTGCAAAGAGTTAGGAGTAGAATAAGATGCCAAAGATAATAAATTCAAGCGGAAAAAGGAAAAGGGCAATAGCAAGAGCCACACTAAAGCCAGGAAAAGGTATCGTAAAGATAAACAACCAGCTTCTCGACACTTATCAGCCTGAGCTTTATAAGATGAGGATACAGGAACCTTTGATACTTGCGGGAGAGGATGCCGGCAAGGTAGATATTATAGTAAATATCCATGGCGGAGGCATAGCTTCACAGGCAGATGCTGCAAGGCTTGCTATCGGAAGAGCCTTGGTCAGGCAGTCAAAGAAGCTTGAAAAAATATTCCTTAACTATGACAGGCAGCTTCTTGTCGCTGATGTAAGAAGAAAAGAAATGAGAAAGCCTAACAGGCATGGAAAAGCAAGAGCTAAAAGACAGAAAAGTTACAGGTAAACAAACAACAGGTGAAATAAAAATGATGATTCCAATAAGATGTTTAAGCTGCGGCAAACCAGTTGCACAGTTATGGGAAGAGTTTAAGGAAAGATCTGGGGCAGGAGAAGACAAGAAGAAGCTTATGGATGAATTAGGCCTGGAAAGGTATTGTTGCAGGGCATTATTTTTAGGGCATGTGGACCTTATAGATACGGCTGCAGAGTTCAAAAAATTCTAGATATTTTTATATTGATAAATTTTATAAATAAACTGCATTTCTTATCATACTATGGCTGACAATGAAAAACAAAAAGTTTTTCAAGCCTACAATCTTAACAAGTCAAAATGGCAGATTTTAGGAAGATACAGGATAAATGGCAGGAGAAGTGGGAGAAAGAGAATATATTTAAGGTAAAGAAAGACTCAAAGCTTCCCAAGTATTATGTTCTCGAGATGTTTCCTTATCCTTCTGGCTATCTTCATATGGGCCATGTAAGAAATTATTCTATTGGAGATGCATTTGCCAGGTACAAAAGGATGCAGGGATTTAATGTGCTTTACCCTATGGGGTATGATTCTTTTGGATTGCCTGCAGAGAATGCAGCTATAAAGAAAAAAGCAGACCCTGCTGAATGGACCAAGGAGAACATCGAGGGAATAAAAGCCCAGCAGAAGATGATGGGGCTGAGCTATGACTGGAGCAGGGAGATAGCAACATGCGATCCTGATTATTACAGATGGAACCAGTGGATATTTCTGAAGTTTCTGGAAAAAGGCCTTGCTTATAAGAAGAAGGCTCTTGTAAATTGGTGTCCGGAATGCAATACTGTATTGGCGAATGAACAGGTACATGACGGAAAATGCTGGAGATGTTCTTCTGATGTAGATCAAAGATACCTGGAGCAGTGGTTCTTGAAGATAACAGACTATGCAGAAGAACTTCTTGAAGATATAAAGAAACTGGAACACTGGCCTGAAAGGGTAAAGATAATGCAGGAGAACTGGATCGGAAGAAGCGAAGGAGTTACATTAACTTTTGATATTGTGGATGAAAAAGGCAAGAAGGTGGATGATATAGAGACATATACGACAAGAGTCGATACTGTTTATGGAATAACATACCTTGTTCTTGCTGCTGAGCATCCAAAAGTAAAAGAACTTACAAAAGGAACTGACAAGGAAAAAGAAGTCAATGATTTTGTTGAAAAGGTAAAGAAGCAGAGCATCATAGAACGAACTGCAGAAGGAAAGGAAAAAAACGGAGTATTTTTGGGAAAATATTTTATCAACTCATTTACAGGAGAGAAATGCCCTTTATGGGTTGCAGATTATGCCCTGTATGATTATGGGACAGGAGCTGTCATGGCTGTGCCTACACATGATCAGAGAGATTTTGAGTTTGCAAAGAAATATGGTCTGCCTATGAAGATAGTAATCTCACCTAATTCTTATGAGCTGGATGCTGAGAAGATGAGCAGAGCATATGCAGAAGATGGTGTGATGACAAACTCAGGGGATTTTGATGGCATGAGCAACAGAGATGCGATGGGAGCGATAGCTGATCTGGCAGAGGAGAATGGTTGGGGAAAAAGAACAGTAAACTATAAGCTTAAGGACTGGCTGATATCAAGACAAAGATACTGGGGAACTCCAATTCCAGTTGTTTACTGCGATAAATGCGGAACAGTGCCTGTTCCTGAAGAAGAGCTGCCTGTGGTGCTTCCAAAGGATGTCGAGTTTACAGGAACTGGAAACCCTCTTGAAACATCCAACTCCTTTTTGAGTGAAAAATGCCCTAAATGCAGAGGAAATGCAAAAAGAGAGACAGATACAATGGATACTTTTGTGGACAGTTCATGGTATTTTCTGAGATACTGCAGCCCTGATTCTGAAAAGATAATTGAAAAGGACAAGGCAAAATACTGGATGCCTGTTGACCAATATATAGGAGGGATAGAACATGCGTGCATGCATCTGATATATGCAAGGTTTTTTACAAAGGCATTAAGAGATCTGGGTCTGTTGAAGATAGATGAGCCTTTTACAAGATTATTATGCCAGGGAATGGTCATAAAGGACGGAGCAAAGATGAGCAAGTCAGTAGGCAATGTAGTTGATCCTGCAAAGATAATTGACAGATATGGGAGCGATACAGCAAGGCTTTTCATACTTTTTGCAGCTCTGCCTGAGAAAGAGCTTGACTGGAATGATGAAGGTGTTGCGGGCTGTTATCGGTTCCTGAATAGGGTGTGGAGTCTGGCTGAGAAAGAGCCTGTATATTCAAATGAAAAAGAGCTCAACACTACGGACAAGAACACCATAGGAAATATGCACAGGACCATAAGAAAAGTCACTAACCTTATCGAAGAGTTCAAGCTAAGCCTGGCGATTGGAGGAATAATGGAATTTGTGAACGATCTTAACAAGTACAGGGAAAAGGAAGTCAACAAGATAACTTATAATGAATGCATAAAGAATATTGCTTTGCTGATATCCCCTTTTGCTCCGCATCTTGCTGAGGAGATATGGGAAAAAATAAAGGGGAAAGGTTTTATATCCCTGGCAGGCTGGCCCAAGTACGATGAGAGTAAGATAGATGAGAAAGCCGAAGCAGCAGAAAAGATTGTGGGAGATACAGCTGGAGACATCAATCATGTTCTTGAACTGACAAAGAAAGAAAAAGTGGATAAGATAACATTGTTTGTTGCAGATGAATGGAAGTATGGTTTTTTTAAAGGCCTGAAGAAAGAGATGGAAGATACATTTAATGTTGGAAAGCTTATGAAAAAAGTAATGATAAAAGAGCATGGCAAAGAGATATCAAAACTTGTTCCGAAGATAGTGAAGGATCCTTCAAAGCTTCCTGAAAAGGTGTTGAGTCAGGAAGATGAGATAGAAGCTTTAAAGAATGCAAAAGATGAGTTCATGGAAGAATTCAAAGCTGAAATCATAGATATAGTGAAAGCAGAAGAGAGCAAAGAGGCTAAAGCCAGGCAGGCAATGCCTGGAAAGCCTGCTATAATTGTTGAGTGAGATCAATCTTTTTTCCTGAACAAAGGAGATCCATAATTTCCACTTTTAGGCCTATATCCAGGGAAGCTAACATAACCAGGGATATATTCTTCAGGGATCTGAGACCATCCGTTTTTGCTCCCTTCAGGCTTATGTCCTTCATAGAAATTTACGTTTCCTTTTATTGTCCTTAACAGATTAGAGCCTTCTGGAATCTCTATATCTCTGCAATGGTCTGATATCTCTGTTTTTGATATAAATTCGGGTTGTCTTGTTTTTTCCATCTTTTACCTCTCTGTTTCCAGAGCTCTGTCAAGAATAATTTTTCCTGCAAAGCCCAGAAACAATATTTTTGGCTTTACAGCACAGATATCACCAGCACTACGACTACCAGAATGTTCAACAGTCTTTTTGCTGATGATGTTATCATAATAAGAAGTATGGGATAAATAGTTTATAAAGATTATGTTTTTGAAGAAAATAAGCAGGCGAGCACGCCCGAAAATGGACACACTTCAAGCTTATTGGTTAACCCTGGAGTATTCTCGGTTCCGCTACCCTATGAGCATCGACACATATAGTTAGCGCTGCTCCCGTCAGGGCCTGACGCGGTTCCTATGAGCATCGATCCCATAGGACAGAACTTCATTGGCAACTCCAAGACCAACAGACTTGAAATATGCCTCTTTCCAGGCTTTGACTCCATCATAAAGCCCATTTATGGTTACAGTACAGGGCTAATGCACCAGCCTAGCTCGCCTAAAAAAAGTAAATTTTAGCATTTTAAAAAGGTTGTGATTTTGAATCGGGAGAATTATCAGAAAAATCTTAGGATATTGCATTTACTTTATTATATGGTTATAAGGAAAGATAGATCAGGAAATAATTTATTATCGGGAACATTACAAAGGAGATTATAATATTAAAATTTAGCAAAAACGGGTTGACAAAAAATATGATGGGAAATAATCCTATCAAGAAGAGTTGAAATATGTAGGCTATGTTTTTAATCTTTATCCTGCTGAAAATCAAATCTCTTTTTTTATGACAATACATAGAATAAAGATAAACAATGATAAGATTGATTAAAATTCCTATGAAAAAAGGCCTAATCTTTCCAATTACCCAATATATGATTCCATTTATTATCAGATTACTAAATATGAAGACAATAAAAAGATACAATCCATATTTATTGTAGTCAAATCCAAACATCAGAGTTTATGTTTATTAAATCTTATTTAAACATTTAAATTCTTTTTTCATCCATTTTATAGAAATATTTATTAATGCAGGCTACATTTACTATTCCTGAGGAGATAATATAATATGGCAAATAAGATAACTTTTCTTGGAACTGGAGGAGATAGTTTTGTTGTGGGGAAGAATATGAGGTCTAATGGGGGCATAATCTTTCAGATAGACGAAAGTCAGTTCCACATAGATCCCGGAATAGGTGCAGTTGTCAGGGCTGCAGAGAACAGGATAAATCTAAGAGGAAACACCGCAGTGCTATTGAGCAGCAGCAATATACTTAACAGCAATGATGTGAATGCAGTCATAGATGCTATGACTTATGGGGGGTTTGACAAGAGCGGAATATTGGTCGCGAACAGCACGATTGTAAATGGAAACGAAAGCACAAATCCAATCCTTTCTAATTATCATAAGAGATGCCTTGAGAAGATAGTTATACTTAATCCAGGACAGAAGCTGGGCATAGAAGATACAGAGATAAATGCTGTTCCTGTAGAAAATGAAGATGAAAAAGGGATAGGATTCAAGATATATGCTCCAGACTTTACAGCAGGATATGTTCCGGATACAAAATACAACAAAGACCTTTACAAACATTTCCAGGGATGCGACATGCTTATAGTCAATGTAAATTCCCCTCATGGAGAAAAAGAAAAAAACAAGCTAAATTCTGATGAAGCTGCAAAGCTTATAGAGAAATCACAGCCCAAGCTTGCAGTAATAACCGGATTTGGGATAAAGATGATAAGAGCTGACCCACTATACGAAGGAAGGGAAATACAAAAAAAGACAGGGATCCAGGTTCTCGTTGCGAAAGACGGCATGTCTTTGGCACCAAGTTCTTATTCTGCAAAATCAGACCAGAAAAGACTAAGTACATTTTCAAGAGAAGAACGTGCAAAACAACAGGAAGAGGCAAAGGAGCTAGAGAAAGAGCTAGAGAAAGAGCCAGAGAAAGAGCCAGAGAAAGAGTCTGAAAAGGAAAACATAATACAAAGAACAGGAAAAGAACAAAAAGACAATGAGAAAATAATCTCTGAAGAAAAACAGGAATACAAGCAGGAAGAGCTTAATTTCTTTGATTTTTAGACAAAAATATTCACTAAAAGAACGAGCAGATAACCTAATATGCATCCTGCCGAAAGGAACGGCATTGCAGGATAAAATTTATCTTTTTTGCTTTTTAACAATAGGAATAGTAAAGCTACAGCGACACAAACAGGGATTATCAAAGTTTTTAAGAAAGCAAGCCATTCTGGATTAGATAATGCAAGGTCATGCATAACAATGCCTGCAAATATCAAAGGGAAGCCTATATCTCCCCCTCCAAGGATTGCACTTTTAACTTTTTTCATCCTGGTCTTGCCTTTTGGCTTCTTTAGTTTGGGTATCTCATAAGGGATAAGAAGACCTGCAAATATCTTTGAATTTGTCTGGAATTTTGCAAGGCTTATCATATGTTTTATCTTCCAGACAGCAATCATATCATAGATAGATATTGCGGCAAGTATAAGAAATCCCCAGATTATGTGATCCAGAATAGGAACAAATATTGCTGCAAGACCTCCGTACATGAAAATTTCTGTTATGTTCTGGGTTATGATGCCTGGCCTGAATATCTTGAACAAAGCGAGTATCAATGCGACCACCAATGCTATCAGCTGAGGAAGAAAAGCATTAAAAGCCACTGTCAGTGTCAGGAATACAGCTACAAGGAACCATAACTTCCAGAGCAGCAACTTATTGAACTTGATTATCAGCAACGCTATGACTGTGCCTACGAGAATCGCTGCTATGATAGTTATTACAGCATCCATTCCCCTTACAGGAGGCCTTTCTACATCATAGGGAAGTTCATCATATACTGGCTCGCCTGTCTCAGCTGTCTTTCCAAAGTCAAGATATTCCTTTACTATCGACAATCCGACAAATTGAGACAGGAGAAATATTGCAAAAAGTATCAATGTTATCTTTGGCGTGTGCTTCATAATAAAGCGTAAAATCAAAAACTTATTTAAATATATTGTTTTCATCCAATAAAATGATTGCACATTCGATAAATATAACAGTATTTGCAAAAGAAGGGGAAGACAAAGAAAGAATCATTTCTGCCCTTAAAGAGTTCATCCCTTTTGATATTGAAAAAGAGAAGATAGAGTTCAACCAAAAGAAAACTCTTGGTTTTGATGATAAAAAGATAACAGTTCTTGAAATTTTACTTGAAAAAGAGAAGCACATAAAGGGGCTCTTAGATAACCTGAAAGAGAAACTTTCTGAAGAAGCGAAATATCTTATCCTGAAACAGAAAGAGAGCAGGCTTGATCAGGAACTTAATTTCTTTCTGAGGTTCAGCAAACAGAGATGGATCGAAAAAAAAGAACTATGGCTTACTGATAAGGGCAAGTGTTTTCATATAAAGATAAAGCTAGCTGTATTTCCGAAGAAAAGAGAAAAAGCAATAAAAAAAATAGAAAAAATGTTCAGTTAGGCTTTATCCTTGTATGCAGCCAGTGATTAAGTATTGTGAAGAATCCTACTACCAATGGAATTGCCCATGTAAGTATCCACATGCTTGCTATTGGTTTCCCTAATAAGGAAGTAATAACTATGAATACTATGAAACCTATCACGACCAAAGTTATTCCTGTTATTGTCTGATAATCCATGAATTTTACATTTTTCTTGAAAGTCTTGCCCATATAATATGTTTTCTTCAGTCTCCTTTCTATGATCAATGCTATTATCAGTATGCCAAGTACAACCTGCCAGATTATATCTCTTACAGGGGATTGGAATATTATCGATACAAAAAATGCAGTCGCTACAGCGTATAATATGTATGCCCATTGCTTGAATGCTATCAATAAGTTAGGGCTTGGTGAAACTCCTGCAAGAGATTTCATGTTCCAGAATACTGTAGCAGTTACACTCATGAACAATGCAAGGAAGATAGCAAAAATTATAGCTACGAAATTTGATGGCTTTATGAACATTATCCTCATGAAATGGACTATGCCTACGAGAAGCCCAAGATTTATGAAAGTCATTATAGTGAATTGGTTCCCCTTGGGTTCTGCAAGTTCAAATGACCTGAAATAAAGATACCAGAGGATAGATATCAAAAGGAATATCTTTCCAAATATTATGACTGGATTAAGGACATCTTCAACTGTAGAGAACGAATTCATCTGGAAAAGAGGAGTAGCAGCGAGAACAATGACCAGTCCAAACACCAATATACAGAACAGGCCTATCCTTTCTGTCTTGTGTGTCTTGTTTTCAGGAGGGATATTAACAAGTTCAGGAGGCAGGGTTGTCTGTTTTTTTGGATTAAAGTAAGTTTCAAAAGGGTATCTGTTAAAGTATATGTATACGATTATCAGCATGAAAGGTACGACGGTAGGGCTTATCCAGCCAAGAGCAAGAACGAACCATATAGCAAGATAGCCTGAAGCTTCAAGAGCCATATGCTTTGCTGAAAATCCAGCCCATTTTTTCTCGTTTTCTCCTCCGATAGTTATCTTTTTTGAATAATAGAAATAAAGCGCGGCCAACGAGAAAACACCTAATGCCATGGATATTGTGGCAAGATAGCTTCCCAAGGGAGCATCTATCCTCCATATCCTGATGAATTGTGTAAGGCCTATGACAATAAATCCTATAAATAGTGTCATTAGTGAGTTTGAGAAAGACACGTAATCAAATCTATTTACAAGGACCATATGCCTATACCAAAAAGTTATAAGGAATATGAATATAAGTATGAACTCTCCCAATGCAAGCCAGGATGATCTTGAGAGGTCATTTACATGCTCAAGAGATTTTGCAGACATCGCCAATGCTAATGCAAAGATAGTGTCAAAGAAAAGCTCAAGCCAGCTGACTTTTTTTACCTGCAACTCAGGATTTGCAGCTGCTTTGGATGGATCTGATTGCGGCATATTCTATAATAACCTCTTTTTTTGATATTATCTATAATTTCTGTTTTAAGATATTTAAATCTTTCTAATTTGATTTTTAGTAAGGAAAGGTTTTTAAAGTTAAAGGGTAAGATAGATATGATGGCAGGGAAAATAATAGACCCATGGGGTTCGGAACTGGTAGAGGATTATGGAAAGATTATAGATGATTTTGGACTAGATATATTTAGTCCTGAAATATTTCCAGAGCCGAACAGAATAATGAGGCGAGGAGTTGTTTTTGCAGGCCGAGACCTGAAGCAGATATCAAATGCCGTAAAAAACAAGAAAAAATTTTATGCATTGTCAGGAATAATGCCTACGTCTGAAAAGATACATTTCGGCAATAAGATGGTTGTCGAGAATCTTAGATATTTTCAGGAGCATGGGGCAGAAACATACATATTGGTAGCTGATCTTGAGTCTGCAGCTGCAAGAGGTGTTGAGCTTGAAGAGGCAAGGAAAAGAGCTCTTGGGTTTCATATCCCTGCATACATCTCCCTCGGGCTTGATCCAAAGAAGACCATATTTTATTTTCAGTCAGAAAATATGGGGGTCGTGAGACTCGCAAGTGAAGCAAGCAAGAGGATAACTGAAAATGAATTTAAGGCAGTATATGGGAATGCAGACCCAGGAAGAGTCTATTCAGCAACAACACAGGTAGGAGATATCCTTTTTCCACAGCTAAAAGAGAGGATGCCTGGCATAATCCCTGTAGGGATAGACCAGGATCCACATATAAGATTAACAAGAGATGTTGCAAGGAGGCTAAAGCAGAAATACAAATTTTTCCTTCCTTCAGGCCTTTATCATAAATATACTCCAAGTCTGGATGGCGGGCTTAAGATGAGCAAGAGCAAGCCGGAGAGTGTTATAGAGCTGCCTGAAGATATGAAGTCTGTAAAAAAGAAGATAATGAGAGCAAAGACAGGAGGAAGAGATACAGTAGAAGAGCAGAGGGAAAAAGGTGGAGAGCCAGAGAAGTGCGTGATATTTGAACTTTACAAGCAACATCTTATCGATGATGACAAAGAACTGCAGAGGATCTACGATGACTGCAAATCAGGAAAACTGATATGCGGAGAGGATAAGCAGAACTGCTGCAAGCTTATGGAAAAATTCATGAAGAATTTTTTAGAGGGTGTAGAAAAATCAAAAAAAGATATAAGCAAACTAAAATTTATCATAAAATAAAAGAGGTGAAAGAATGGTAAAGATAGCTCCTTTGAAGCCAAGCCTGATGGTAGTGAGTATATTAGGATTTATAGTCTCTGCATTCCTGGTAAACAATCTTGACTGGAAGATAACGCTGCTGATATTCTTTGCAGTGATGTTTATCGCAAGCTTTATATCTATGCACTATTCTTCAGTAATCCCGAAAAAATAGGCAAGTTTTTTAAATTGTTTTTTGTCCTGAGTTTTTATGAGTCTGGAAAATAAGCTAATAGCAGTGGATGCCATGACACTAGAGGCAGGTACGAAATATCTTGTCGATTCTTTATCAGCCTGTCTTGATAAATATGATAACCTTAGAATAGTCTTGGCAGGGAACAAAAAAAATAAAGAATTAAGATCACTGAAAAATGAAAGGATATCAATAGAGCATTCTTCTGAAATAGTAGGGTCTGAAGATTCTATAAGGACAGTGCTGAAAAAGAAAGATTCATCCACACTTCTTACTGCAAAGATTGTAGGGGAGGGAAGGGCAGATGCAGGTATTTCTTTTGGGAATACTAAAGGTGTAGCTTATGCAGTTTATAGGCATCTTAATCCTCTGAACAATCTTAAAAAGATGCCTTTAGCAGTTAAGATTCCTGTCATCAGAGGAGAAAAGAGCACATATGCTCTTATCCTTGATGTTGGAAGCACAGGATTTGATGACTGCGAATCAAAAAATCTCCTTGAGTTTGGGATAGTTGCAAAAAACTATGCTTTAAGGGAAGGTATTGCATGTCCAAAGATAGGGATACTTAACAACGGAAAAGAGCCTAAGAAAGGAACTGAGATGACAAGGAACGCAGATAGATTATTTAGGGAATACTCAAAAAAAGATAATTCATTTACATATACAGGATTTGCAGAAGGAAGAGAGATATTTTATGGAAATGAATCATGTCCTGATGTAATCGTGACTGACGGATTTTCAGGGAACATATGTCTTAAAATGATGGAAGGGGAAGCTCTTCTTTTCAAAAAAGCTATAGAAGACAGTTTTAATAAGAACATACTTACAAGGATAGTTGGCGCTGCTGCAAAATATCTGGGGATATTTGATGATCTGAAAAACAGGCTGAATCCTGACCAGTATGGGGGCGCTTATTTTTTAGGATTGGAAAAGCCATTTATCAAAGGCCATGGAGCTGCAAACAAAAAAGCAATATGCACTGCAGTGGATGCAGCTTACAGGGCAGCATCTTACAAGAACAACGATAATATAATAAGTGATCTTGAGAAAGCAGATATATTATAGCTTAAACTCTTCTTTAACTTCTTTAAGTGCTGTCGGAGCTTCTCCGCCGTGCCAGGTAATTCTTGGTCTTACACGCATAGGGTACATTTTCTCATTCATATCGTCAAAGACAATGGCTGCTCCCTTTACTCTTGGAAGAACATTAAGCTCCTCATCAAGCCCTTTTCTCATATAGCTCTGCATAAGCTGACCCAGAGCTTCAACGTCTATCTTTGCTGTCAATCTATGGGAAAGAACAGTGTCTGACTGAGTCATCACATCAGTGTGAATCTTTCCTGGCTGCTGGGATGCCAGTATCAAAGATATTCCTGGTTGTCTTCCTTCCCTTAGTATGGTAATCAGAGGGTCTGAAGCAGTTGTTTTTCCTTTATTGGGGAGAAATTCATGAGCCTCATCTATCACAAGCCATACGAGGGGCATCTCTTTTTCAGATTTTTTTTCTGCAAAATAGGATTCTGATTTCTTCACTGCAGAATATTCCTCCATCTTTCTTGAAAGCATTCTCTGGATGAAAAGTTTTTCTGCAGTCAGGCCAATAACCAAAGATTTTATATCCCATGCTCCTGGCATCGTCGCGTAGCAGCTTACATCAAGTATCGTAACCTGTCCAGGAGCGACAATATCCTTAAGCCTTGTCCCTTTTACAGAGAATAGACCCCAATCTCTTGTCTTCCTGAACTGGTTCTCTACAACATCTTTGGTGTTTTGGTCGGAGCGCTTGTCGGAATGAACAGTCTTTATAATATCATTTATAGAAAATTCTTTTTTTTCTTTTTTTAGGCTGTGGATAATACGCTCGATGAGGACACCTGGCTGTGAATTTGGGTCTATGGAAAAGGTCATGCACCAATCTGATGATGCAAGTTCAGAAGGCTTTATAGAAAAAGGATAGTCAGTAGGAATGCCTTTATCTTTGTATTCTTTGAAATATCCTGTAGGCGTATATATCTTCACATCAAGCCCTTTTGGTTCCATACCCCACTCCTTAAGCAGACCTTCATCTTTCTTATTGGGGTATTTCATCGTCCAATATATCCCCATAGTGTCCAGTATAACAACTGCAATGTTCTTAGATACATCTTTTGGGAGGTCTGATATACCTTCTGCTATAGTTCCAAGAGTATAAGATTTTCCAGAGCCCCGTTTACCACAGACAAATACAACATGAGAACGGTTAACATCTAGACGTATCTCACTGGATAATGAAGTTGTCTGACCCATCTTTACATAATGCTTTCCCAGAAGTATAGTTCCTTTAAGGCCGAACTTTTCCCTGTCTTTTTTGCTTCTTCCAACCACTATTTCATAAGCCATTGATTTAAACTATGGTTAAGTAGTATAAATCTATTTAGTTTTACTCTAGAGTGGGAAAAATAGAAAGATTTATAAGAGAAATGCTCCTGAAAACAACTATCATAATATAATGGGTGAGCCTATGGCAAAAAACAAGAAAACAAAAAACAACAAAAAAACAACCAAGAATAACAATAAGACAAAAAAAGGCAAAAAAACATCAAACAATAAATTTTTGATATCTATCATCGTGATAGCAGCGATAGCTGTTATAGCTACTTTGGCAGTCAAATACAATAACACAGAGGAAATTTCTGACAAGGAAATAGTATCTGTGGATGGAAATGTAATTACACAAAACCAGCTAGACAGAGAATATTCGCTTTTCTTTTTTCTTACTGGATATCCTGAAGAATACAAGCAGGTCCTGACAAAGGATATATACCTTGAGCAGATGATAAACGAGCACCTTATACTTCAGGATGCATCTGAAAACGGATTTGAGCTTAGCAAGGAAGAGACTGATTCAAAACTTGAAGAGATTATAGAGAAAAGTAATGTTTCTGATTTTGGAGAAGATCTGACAGAGGCAGGATATTCCAGGGAAGAACTCTCAGGATATTACAACAAGCAGGCAACCATAGCGGCATACATAAATCAATCAGTAGTGGGCAATATCAATGTCAGCAACAAAGAAGCCTATGAACTTTACAAGGCAAATGAAGCTGCTTTTAATTCATCTTTCTCAGAATCCAAAGAAGACATAAAGCAATATATAGCCTCAGAGAAGCAAAAGCAGCTGGTTAATGGTTATGTTGAAAGCCTTAAAATGGCAGCAGAGATAGAGCTGCTGGAAGAAGCACAAGAGGAGGTCGAGCCAAGCGAACCTGAAGATGAATGCTTAAGCCAATATGGGGTAGGGGCAGATGCTGTTGTGTTCTATCATGCAAACTGGTGCCCTCATTGCCAGAACATGCAGCCTATAGTGCAGCAGCTTATAGACGAAGGTTACAAGTTTGTTTGGATAGAGACAACTGAAGGGGTCAATACAGAGCTTTCTGAATGCTTTGAGGATGTTATCCAAGGGGCTGTCCCTCAGTTCATCTGCGCAGGAACAAAAGCAAGCCAGCTTGGAGAGATGAGCAAGGAAAACCTTAAGGAATTTGCTGACAAGTGCGCAGCATAGATTTTCTTTTTTTATTATATATTTTGCAGATAGGCCTTTATATATATTCAATATCAATATTTGAAAGATAGAAAATCTTAGTTACTAGAATAATCAATCGGGCAGTTAAAAAAAGAAAAATAAAAAAATAAAATTATAATTGGTCTATTGTAAGGACGTTTGTTCTTGTGTCTCCTGAGCTTATCTTGCTGTCCATGCCGATGAGGTGGGCTATATTTGTCTTTTCTGCTATCTCTGTAAGAGTCTTGTCTATAGGGCCGTCCAGGACTATAGCATATACCCCTGTGCTTAGGCTTTTGACTGTTGTTGAGAGTTCGCTGATAGGGACTTTTCCAAGGATGTTAAGGCTTTCATCCAGAATATATGCGCCTCTTGTGCCTATAAGATCCTCAAGCATTGACTTGAACTTTGTCTTCTCTTCTTGTGTTGCAGGTTTTCCTTTCTTGACAAATCCTTTTGAAGATTGAGGTTTCTTGTACTGTGTCCTTCTATCCTGCTTGTTAGGCTGGCGGTTTTGCTGCCTCGATAGGGGCTTTTTTAAGTTTCCACTGTCTTTGAGTTCCATCTTGACCTGTTCTGCAGATGTTTTGCTCCTTATAGCCTTATGGATCTCTTTTTTTGTTATCTCTTCTATCTCTTTTCCATCAGGGGCTTTTGATACAAAGTCAAGTTCACCCACACTTGAAAGCTCTTTTATTATCAGATCTCCGCCTCTGTCTCCGTCAACCAATGCTGTAACGATCTTTTTCTTGCTCAGTTCTTTTATTGTTTCTGGGCAGGAAGTTCCGTTCATAGCTATAGCGTTCTTTATCCCATGCTTCAGAAGATTAAGTACGTCTGCTCTGCCTTCTACTACAAGAATTTCATCAGAATCATCTATAGCAGGGCCTGCAGGAAGCCTGTCTTTTCCGTAGGATTTTATCTCCATCATCCTTACTGAATGAGCGACTTCGTCTGCTATCTCTTGTGAATCAGGAAGTACACCTTCTGTAAGATTCTTAAGCAGTGCTTTTGCCCTTTCGATGACAAAATTTCTCTTGCTTATCCTTACATCTTCTATCTTTTGGGCCTTTATCTTGGCATTGCAGGGACCTATCCTCTGGATAACTTCTAATGCTGCAGCTACTATGCTTGTCTCTGCTTTGTCTAAAGAAGAAGGTATTATTATGGTTCCCTGGGTCTTGCCGCTTCTTGTGTCAACATTAACTTCGATCCTTCCTATCCTTCCAGACCTTTGAAGTTCCCTTAATTCCAACTCTGAGCCTAACAGGCCTTCTGTCTGGCCGAAAATAGCTCCGATAACATCGGGTCTTTCTACTACTCCTTCTATGTCTATTGTTGCATGAACAATATATTTTGCTGATACAGGGGATATTTTTCCCATTTTTCTCACACTCCTTGTATAAGAACATAGAACAAGTTAATTTAACTATTTAGCCAGTTAGTTCTTACTTCTTCTTAAATAAAGGCTAATAAGTGAAATTAAAGGATAATAATGGTGCTAAAATGCCCATTTAGGGCATTTGGCACCGCTTTAAACGATTTTAATTGTTCTATGTTCTTTTTAATCTTAAATAATTGGTTGTAGCCCGTTACACTAACTCTCAAGCTCATTGCTTGAATTTATCGTAAGCTCCGTTGAGTACTCTCGTGACGGGCTTTATTATACAAATTTTAGGGCTTTTAGAGCCTTTTTTTGTATAATATGTGTAAGAATAAGAATGATCTTATTATTTATAAAGATAATGAAAAAACCCCAGCTTTCAACAGAATGTTGAAGCCAGGGAAAAGGGGGTTTTATCCGAATTTATCGAATAATATGATAAACCCAGACAAACGTCTCAAAAAGACATTTGCCTGGGAAAAGATGTGTTTAGTTTTATGTGTTACTATTGTATAGAAGTAATACTTTATAAATCTTTCGGTTTTTAGTACTTCTAGGTAGTTAAATTATATAAGAAATACTTTTATAAACTTGTGCTTTTTCCTGAATCTAATGAAATACATACATGAGCTTAAAATCCCTAAAGAAAGGATTGCTGTTTTAGTAGGGACAAAAGGAAAAATAAAAAGAAAGATAGAAGAAGAGACAAAGACTAAGATGAATGTAGACAGCAATGAGGGCAATGTGACCATCTCAGGAGAAGATGGGCTTGGATTGTATACAGCAAAGGAAGTTACTCTTGCGATAGGAAGAGGTTTTAATCCTGAGTATGCTTTTCTTCTTCTTAAGGGAGATTATATGTTTGAGCTTTTAAATATAGAAGAGCACGCTCCAGTAAAAAGCAAGAATGATTTTAAAAGGCTGAAGGGAAGAGTTATAGGAAAAGAAGGCAGGAGCAGAAGACTTATAGAAGAATATACTCACTGCTATATGAGTGTTTATGGAAAAACTATTGGGTTGATAGGAAAGCCAGAAGATATTGAAGATGCAAGAAAAGCGGTTCTTGACCTGTTAAGAGGTGCGCCGCATGGAAATGTTTATAAATGGTTGGAGAAAAACAAAAAAGAAAAGAGAAAAGAATCAATGCTGAGTGAGTGATGATGGCTAAAAAGAAACAGAAAAAGAGGACAAAGGTCGATGCTAAGACCCTGGCGAAAAAACAAAGGGAAATAAGTGTCGCTGAATTCTTCCAGAAGAACAGGCATCTTCTTGGATTTGATAATAAGAAAAAAGCTTTGCTTACAACGATAAAGGAAGCTGTAGATAACAGCCTTGATGCATGCGAGGAAGCAGGAATACTTCCAGAGATAAATGTAGAGATAATAGATATGAACAAGAAGCAGGGGATGAAGAAAGAGATATCAGAGCAGCAGACAACACTTGTTACAGAAGAGATAAAAGAAGAAGATTCGGGCAGTAAGGATAGATTTAGAGTAATAATAGAAGACAACGGACCAGGCATAGTAAAAAAGCAGATTCCAAAGATATTTGCAAAACTTCTATATGGGAGCAAATTCCATACATTAAAGATGTCAAGAGGCCAGCAGGGGATAGGCATCTCTGCCGCTGTGTTATATGGACAATTAACAACAGGAAGACCTACAAGGATCATGAGCAAGACAGATGCAAAAAGCAAGGCCAACTATTATGAGCTTAAAGTAGACACAAGGACCAATGAGCCAAACATAATGGCTGAAAAGACAGTGGAATGGAACAAGGAGCATGGTATAAGGATAGAGATAGATCTTGAAGCAACATACCAAAAAGCAGGACAAAGCGTGGACAATTACCTCAAGCAGACTGCAGTCGTAAATCCTCATGTGACTTTGATATATACTTCACCTGATGCTGAACAAAGAGTGTTCCCGAGAGTGATCGAAGATGTTCCTGAGGAGACAAGAGAGATAAGGCCGCATCCATATGGTGTTGAGGTCGGTATGCTTATGGAGATGCTTGGCACTACAGAAGCAAGGACTCTGCAGAGTTTTTTGATGAAGGATTTTAGCAGGGTAGGTGCAGGCACAGCCAAAAATATATGCGAGAATGCAGGATTACTTCCAAAGGTTAAGCCAAAGAAAGTGACCCGTGAGATGACAGAGAAACTCAACAAAGGCATACAGAAAACAAGAATATCCTCTCCCCCTACTGACTGCATAGCTCCTATCGGAGCAGAGGAACTTGAAAAAGGACTCAAAAAAGAGATAAAAGCAGAATTTTACACTTCTATAACAAGACCTCCTGCTGTCTACAGAGGAAATCCATTTATAGTGGAAGCAGGGATAGCTTTTGGGGGAGAACAGAATTCTGAAAACTCTGTAAGATTACTGAGATTTGCAAACAGGGTTCCTTTATTATACCAGCAGAACTCATGTGCGACAGCGCAGTCTGTCATGAAGACCAACTGGAGATCATACGGGCTCAGCCAGAGCAGAAATTCTTTGCCTATAGGTCCTGCCACAATAGTGATACATATCGCTTCAGTTTGGGTGCCTTTTACTTCAGAATCAAAAGAGGCTATAGCTCACTATCCTGAGATAATAAAAGAGATAAAGTTAGCACTGCAGGAATGCGGAAGAAAGCTTGCATCTTATGTAAACAAGAAAAAGAGAATTGTTGCAGAAGGAAAGAAAAGAGACTACATAGAAACATATATACCTCATGTTGCTGAAGCGCTAAAAGGGCTGCTTGGACTCAATGAAAAGGATGAGAAAAATATCCAAGGCATGCTGAAGAGCTTATTGGAGAAACAGAGAGGAAAACTTGAGCAGATAAAAGTAGAGGCCTCTGAATTTGACGAGTCATATGCTCTTGCAGATACTGAAGAGGAATAAATATGCCAGACAACAAAAAAAGCGAAAAAACCAGAAAAGACATACTCCCTTTAATAAGAAATATTGCCAGAGACATATACAGCAAAGTTCTAAAGAAAAAAAGCCCTGATCTTGTATTTCCTTTAAGGAGTCTCAGCAATGTGAAATATGATTCCAAAGACGGTTATTTTGAGCTCAAGGGAAAGAAGAAAAAAAGAAGCCTTACTGCTGCGACTGTAAAGACCTTCGCGCAGACCCTGAGAATGATGGGGTTAAGCAAGGAACTTGTAGAAAGCGATGATATAGCTTCCAAGAGGGAAGCGTATTATATAAGCAAGAATTGGGGAGAATCTAAATTCAAGGAACAGCCTGAATCAGATTCAGCTATGGATGATATAGAATCAATGCTAATGGTGAATAGGGAACAGCTGGGATTTATCCCTGAAGAGAAAGGGGGAGAGGTTGCAGGGAAGCTGACCGTAGTTGATAGAGACCAGGATACTGGAAAACAGATAAAAATAGACTGTACAAAATTTGGATCAGGAGCTTATTCTATCCCTATCTCTGTGGAACATCTTAAGTTTGAAACAAATGCAAAATTTATACTTACTATAGAGACTGCAGGTATGTTCCAGAGGCTTGTAAAACACAAATACTGGAAAAAATCAAACTGTATCCTTGTTTCTATGGGAGGGGTCCCTACAAGAGCATGCAGGAGATTTATAAGAAGACTATCTGATGAAAAAAAGCTTCCTGTCTATGTATTCACTGACGGGGATCCCTATGGGTTTGGATCAATATATAGGACATTGAAGGTAGGTTCTGGAAATTCTGCACATATAAATGAATTTTTCTGTGTACCAAAGGCAAAGTTCATAGGCATAACACCTAAAGACATAGTGGATTACAAGCTGCCCACCCATCCTCTTAAGGATGTTGATATCAAGAAGATAAAAGACCTTATCAAAAATGACCCTTTTGTACACCATCATAAGGAATGGCAGAAAGCTCTGAAACAGATGAACAAGATGAAGGTAAGGGCAGAACAGCAGAGCCTTGCAAAATGGGGACTGAATTTTGTTATATCGGATTACCTTCCAAAGAAACTAAAGGATAAGAAAAACTGGCTGCCTTAGATTTTTAATAAAGTTTATAAATAGTTGATTTTAATCTTTTTCTATGGCCCTGTAGCCTAGTCTGGAGAGCTTATCCAGCTTGGACAAATAAGGCGACAAAAAAACAGATAAAATCTGTTTTATTCGCTAGAGCCTTCTAAGCTGTAGATCAGGGGTTCGAATCCCCTCAGGGCCGTTTTATTTTTTTTATCAGTAAATTTTATAAAGAAAACAGATTCTTTTAAGGATATTGCGGGCGTGGCCAAGCGGCTAAGGCAAGAGGCTGCAACCCTCTGATCATGGGTTCGAGTGGATGCGAACAATTTTGCATTGCGGAATTCCCATCGCCCGCTTTTTTTATCTTTTTAATGCAAATATTTTTATACTAACCTGCATACAATATAATTATGGCAGATATATCTGATAAAGTATATGAGAGAATAATGGGTGTTGCTTTTATCATATCAGCGATAGGGATATTTCTTTCACAGAGAAGGATGGGCATAACAGGGATGGCTATAGACAGCAGTGAAAAAAGTGTTAATCTAATAGTGGCTTATTTATTGATAGCATCAGCTTTGATAGTCGTTTTGGTATATATCTTCAGGAAGAGAAAGTAAAAATGAACAAGAACCATAAACTGATTACATGGTCAGTAATGATCATATTGATATTATCCGGGTTAACTGCACTGATTTATTCTTCTTATATCACTTATTCTGTTGAGGAAATAGATGTAATGCTTGATGTGGGAGACAGCATCAAACAGGGCAAGGAGAATGGTTTAAACTTAGGAACAATTCCTCCGGGAAGCAGGGTTGAAAGAACATTGAGACTATCTCATGAGTACAGCAAACCTTTGATAGCACATGTATCTGCCTATAGGGATATAGCAGATTGGGCAAGTATGGAAAAAAATGATATTTTAATTGAGCCAGGAGACTCTGTAAAATCAAAGATAATTTTCCATATACCTCCAGATATAGAAAAAGGCAGTTATAGTGGAAAGATAAAGATATATTTCAAAAGAACTTAAGATGAGATTGTTGATACTTAAACCTAAGAAAAAGTTTGTAAAAGAGCTGGATAGGGAGGTAGTTCTTGCAAAGCTTAAGAAGATGTATGTTGATGATATCTCTAAAGATTTTTCCACAAAATACGGGATCATATCAAAGAAAGACCTGAAGAAGAAAAGCGGATCAGTTGTAAAGAGCAGTATGGGAAAAGAGTTTGTAATTCTTGATCCAGATTTTATAGACCTGTATAAGAGGATAAAAAGGACTTCCCAGATAATGACCCTAAAAGATATAGGGTATATTGCAGCTGCTGCAGGAATAAACAAAAAAAGCAAAGTTGTAGATGCAGGGACAGGTCCCGGAGGGAATGCAATCTACCTTGCACATATATGCAAAGAGGTTTACAGCTATGATATAAATGAAGAGAATGTAAATGTTGCCAGAGAGAATGCAAAAGCACTAGGTATGAAGAACTTAAAGATAAGGAACAAAAGTATATTTTCAGGGATTGAAGAGAAAGATATTGATCTTGTTGTTCTTGATCTGCCTACTCCATGGAATGCTGTAAAGTCGGTTGAGAAAAGTCTGAAGACAGGAGGCTATCTTGTAGTGTACAATCCCCAGATAACACAGACAGCTGAATTTGTGAATACCATCTCAGAAAATAAAAAGTTTATACATGAGAAGACTACCGAGCTTATAGAGAGAAACTGGAAGATAGACGGGAAAGTCGTGAGGCCAAGAAGCGGAGGGATAGGGCATACTGGTTTTTTGAGTTTTGTGAGAAAAGTTCAATAGCTTTCTTTGATAAAAGATTCAACTTTAGGGATATCTTCTTTGCAGCCAAGGTCTAGCCAGTAATCTTCAAGTTTTAGAGCTTTTACTTTTCCTTTTTCTGCAAGGATATTTACTGCATCAGTCAGCTCATATTCCCCTCTTTCAGAAAGCTCTATGCTGTCCAGGGCAGGCCAAATGTCTGGAGTGAATTTGTACAATCCTATGTTTATTATATCGCTTGGAGGGATCTTGGGCTTTTCTTCTATCTTCTCAAGCATACTGTCATTGATCCTGAAAACACCATACCTGCTTATATCTCCCTGCATCTGCTTTCCTATAACATAGCAAAGTTTATCATCTTTGTTTATAGACTTAAGATCATCTACTGAGAAAAGATTGTCTCCTCCAAGAACTATGAAAGGGTCATCACCTGTAAACTCTTTTGCCTGCATAACTGCATGGCCTGTCCCCATCTGTTCTTTTTGCTCTATGATGGTTGCGTTGATATTGTTTTGTTTTACAAACTCTTCAACTTTTTCCCTGAGGTAGCCCGCTATTATGCCGAATTCTTCAAAACCTGATTTTTTAAGATTTGCAATGACATAATGCAGGAAAGGTTTTCCATTGATGTCTATAAGAACTTTTGGAGTGGTTTTTGTAAGAGGAAGCATCCTTGTGCCTTTTCCTGCTGCCATGATAACTGCTTTTTTTACCATATTATTCTTTCTCTAGATATGCGTCTACAGATTCAAGTTCAACATCTGTTACACAGTCATTGAAAGCTTTTTCTCCCATGCCGAGAAGCTTGTCTGCATACTCTCTTTGTTTTGCGTCAGAGATTATCCTGAATTTTCCTTTTTCTGTCTTTGAAGCCCTGTACCAGATCCAGCCAGGACCTTCTTTAGTGGGCTTTCTTATAATCTTAAGGCCGCCAGTCTCGTCTCCTGTTGTCCTGATCTCTTTTATATGTTCCTGATTTTCCCAATATTCTTTGAGCTTTTCTTTTATCTTAACTGCAATATCAGGGTTGCATTCAATAGCAGCCCTTTCATTGTAATATTCTGGAAATTCTTCTAAAATCTCGGTTATCCTCTGTTTTCTTTTTGCCATGAGATGCAGGATCTGTACAAGTGAAAGTATACCATCTCTGCATCTTGAGGGAGGGGTTATTCCTCCTGATGAAGAGCCTTCTCCGCCTACAGGAGCATTAAGTTCTTCCATCTTCTCTACAACATTGATCTCTCCCACCTCAACCTCAACTGTTTCTGCATCGTGTTTTTGAGCAATGTCTTTTATCAGGTCAGATGTAGCATCATTTACTACAACATATTTATTATTTCCATCATATTCTGAGAGAATCGCTTCTACTATCAGGCCAAGGATATAATGTCCTGAAAGCATCCTGCCTCTTTTTTTTGAGAATTCCGAGCTGTTGGGAATGACGAGCTCAACACGATCTCCGTCGCAGTCCCATCCAGCTCCGATATCAGCATCAAGATCCTCTACATAATAAGCAAGGTATGCCAGTGATTTTTCATTTGGCTCGACAAGCCTGTTAAAGACTCCAAGCTCCATGTTTTTTTCTACTATCCTTATATTTAGTTTTTCAAGTATATCTCTTATGACAGTTGCAGCTGCTCCCCCGTTTGGATCTACAACAACCTTAAGTTTGGCATCCTGGATCGCTATTATGCCTTTTTCTCCTATCATCTCCATTATGAAATCAACATAAGCATTCCTTAGTTCAGAGCCTCTGTCTTCTGACTTTCCTCTTGTTTTTGAATCTGGGTTTTCAGGAGACTTGCTGTTTTCTATGACCTCTTTTATCTCTTCAGGCTTCAATACAGAGCCTGTTTCTCTAAGAAATTTCCAACCATTCCACATAGGCTCGTTATGTGAAGCAGAGATTATTACTCCTCCATCTGCATTGTAATGCCTTACTCCATGCTGTATGGATGGAGTTGTGTTGAAGCCCACATCATGAACATCTATTCCCTGTCTTAGAAATATCTTTTTCATGTATTCTTTTATTATAGGGGAAGAAGGTCTGGTGTCCATGCCAAGTATGACAAGAGGATTTGGTTTTTTATTCTTCAGAAAGGACGCATAACTGAGAGCATAGTTCTCTATAACTTCTTTAGTCAGGTCTTTATTAAAGATTCCACGTATCCCTGAGAATGATTCTGTAAGCATAAGGTATATTTTTCTAACCTCATTTATAAATCTTTATGATTTTGACAGGAAATCTTCTAAACCGGCAAACCCTCTTAACAGCATGAAGAAAGAAATCAGAATATTGTCTGTTGATGATGCTCCTTTTGATAAGTTTAAGGATAGGGATGTCTTGGTCGTTGGGGTGATGATGAGAAGAGGACAATGGGTCGATGGGGTGATGTCAACCAGAGTCAGGGTCGATGGCAGAAATTCTACTGCTAAGTTAGTTAGTATGATAAACAAAAGCAAGTTCAAGCCCCAGCTGCAGGCTGTCATATTGGATGGGATAGCCTTTGGAGGATTTAATATTGTTGATATCGAGAGATTGAACCTAGAGACTAATCTTCCTGTCATAGTTGTGATAAGAAGGATGCCTGATTTCAGGAAGATAAAAAAGACTTTGAAGAAATTAGGGAAAGAGGAGAAGTACAAACTGATCGAGAAAGCAGGAGACGTTGTTGAGGTCAAAGGGATATATGTGCAGTTCAAGGGCGTAGGGATTGATGCAGTTAAAGGCATATTAGATGCTGCATGCACGAGAAGCTTATTGCCGGAATCTCTCAGGGTTTCGCATATGGTGGGTGCAGGGATTATCAGGGGAGAGAGTAAGGGGAATGCTTGATTGTGACTGGGAGATAGAATTATTTAAAAAGTCTGCGTATTTCCGAATCAATTATAGCAATATTTATAAATAAACTCATCAACACCATTATATAAAAACCGGGGGTTACAAAGTGGGTTTTGAAGAAGTTAAAGAGAGGTTTCAAATATTTGAAAAGAAGCATGGTAAAAATGCGTTCTTGAAAGTAGATGAATTCTTAGAAGAAATTAAAGCTGAATATCTTAAACAAAGAACTAAAGAATATATGGATCAGGGTATTATCCAAAATGAAGCCCACAACAAAGCTAGACAATCATGGAGACCAAAAGTAGGTTCTTTTCTTGAAAGCCTTGTCAAATACATGATTGAAGAATTTTGTGGTGATTCAGATATAAAAATCTCTTCTGATAAAAAACTTAAGAAGCGAGAGCTTAGTAAAGAATTATCACTTTTACGTAGTATGATGGAAGTTCACTTTAATGAATATTCCTTATTACCAGATGCCGATTTAGTTTTGTATAAATACAATGAGAAATTAGAAAAAGTAAAAGTTCTTTGTATTCTTTCTTTGAAAACTTCTTTTAGAGAAAGATTTACTGAAACTCCTTATTGGAAATTGAAATTAAAACAAGACCCCCGTACTGAAAAAATTAAAGTATTTATGGTTACTCCAGACAATACAGACGAGATAAGTTATTCTGGAAGCAATGGCCCAAGAAAAGCACGTATTATCATGGAATATGAGCTTGATGGGATTTACATGGCTAGAGAAGAATTTGACGAATCAAAAAAAATAAAGGGCCTTCATGATTTATTTGAGAACCTTGAAGAAATAATCAAAGAAAAATGAAACACTTAAACAAAATCATTAACGGAGATGTATTGAAAGTAATGAAAAAGATACCTAGTAATAGCGTTCATCTTGCCATAACGTCGCCACCTTACAACGTTGGAAAAAATTATGATGCTCATAACGACGAAATGGACTATCAGGAATATCTTAATTGGCTCAATAAGGTCTGGAAAGAAGTTAAAAGAGCTTTAGTTCCAGGAGGAAGATTTTGTTTAAACATTGCTCCAACAGGGATCAAAGAATTTGTTCCAATCCATCATGATTTTACAGACCAATTTAGAAAATTGGGTATGATTTTCAGAACAGAGATAATTTGGTATAAACAAACAATGTTGAAAAGAACAGCATGGGGAAGTTTTAAGAGCCCTTCCAATCCTCACATAGTTCCATCATGGGAATATGTTTTAGTTTTCTCTAAAAAACAAAACAAACTAGAGGGAGACTCAAAAGTCGCAGACATAACTAAAGAGGAGTTTATGAAATTCTCTGATGGATTTTGGCACATAGCACCAGAGAGAAAAAGAAATGGCCATCCAGCTCCATTTCCAGAAGAACTAATTTACCGTCTCATTAAATTTTACAGTTTTAGAGGAAATACAGTTTTGGATATGTTTGGTGGAACTGGAACAGTTGCCTTAGTCTCTTCTAAAACAAAAAGAAATTTTATTCATATTGACGTCTCTGAAGAGTACTGTGGAACAGCAGAACAAAGACTAAAAAATTACTTTACACAATCAAAATTATCTAATCTAAGAAAAAATGGAAACGCTAAATCAAATGGAATTTCTAAAAAGTTAGTGATATCGCATGAAGAACTAAGCGAAGTTAAAGCTCATTCTACAACTTAAGATTGAAAATTATTAATTGAGATTTTGTCCCTTAATGTATGTTCTTGAAGACTCTTCGAGCTTAAAGGAACGGAAACTCTCCGGTGCTATGCATATATACACTCCTTGCAGTAGAATTGATTTGAAATGGAAATTTTACTTTTCGGAACGAAATTTCCCAGAACTCCGCTTCGTTAGTAACAGAAAACGTATTTAACACTCATCTTATCAAACAAAACATAATAATCTAAACATAATAATATTTTTCTTCTGCTTTTTGTTCGCGGTCTTTTACTGATTCTTCTTTGTTGGCTCTTGGTCTGTTGGATTCAGGGTCTCGCCTGAATGTCATGTTTAAGTCTTCAAGGAAAACATTCATCCCTTTTTCCATAATGAAAGGGCCTTTTGCTTCTCCTTTTACAGCAGGCTGTCCGTCAAATACAAGAAGCTTTTGGGAGAGATAGTCTATGAACAACAGGTCATGGTCAACTATCAATGCAGTCTTTCCTTTGTCTTCCATCAGCTCTTTTATTATCTTTGATATAACCAATCTTTGTTCTACGTCAAGATATGCAGAAGGCTCGTCAAGAAGATAAAGGTCTGCTTCTTTTGAAAGGCAAAGTGCTATAGATACTCTCTGCAATTCTCCTCCAGACAACTGGTTAAGCTGTTTTGTTATCAGAGGCTTTATGTTAAGAGGATTTATTATCGTCTTTGAGTACTTGTCGATGGCTTGCTTAAGGACTGTTGCTACAAGCTCATCTGATTCTGATTTGAGGTATTGCGGCTTGTAGCTTACCTTTATGCCTTCAGAGATATTTCCTTTGTCGGGTTCTATCTCTCCTGCAAGCATCTTTATGAAGGAGGTCTTACCGATTCCATTTTCACCAAGGATGCCTATGACATCTTTTCTGCAGATATTTCCTTCAGGAGCTTTCAGCTTAAAATTACCAAGCTTTTTCTCTATCTCTTTCCATCCTGTAATTATGTTTTGAGATGTTGATTTTAAAGGAGGGCCGGATCCGAATTTTATGGTGTGGTCACGGAAACGGATATTTTCTTCTCTTAAGAATCCTTCAAGATAAGAATTGATGGCAGTCCTTGTGGCCTTTACAGTGGAGACAATACCATAGGCATCTTCTTTTCCATACATTATATGGATGAGGTCTGTGAGGTAATCAAGCACTATAAGATCGTGCTCAACCAGAAGTATTGCAGTGTCTTTGTCTGCTAAGGACCTTATGAATCTGGAAATTTTGATTCTCTGCTTTATGTCAAGATAAGAAGATGGCTCATCAAAGATGTAAAGGTTGGCTTTTTTCAGGACAGTCGCCGCAATAGCAACACGCTGAAGTTCTCCTCCAGATATCTTTTTTATGTCATTCTCAAGTATATTTTCAATATCAAGCTTTTTTGCTATGGCTTCTAATTGCCCTTTTTCATCAACCTTCTCAAGAAGCTGTTTTACTGTCCCTTTTTCTGCTTTTGGGATCAGGTCAACCTGCTGAGGCTTGTATGCTATGTTTATCTTTTTCTGTTTTAGCTTTTCAAAAAATAACTGGGATTCTGTGCCTTTGAAGTATTCAATAAGATCATCATAGGAGGCTTCCTTGTTCTCTTTCCAGTCTCCAAGGTTGGGCTTTAGAAGACCTGAAAGGATCTTCAATGCAGTGGATTTTCCTATTCCGTTTCTTCCTAATATTCCTACAACCTTTCCAAAGATAGGTGTAGGAAGATTATAGAGATGGAACCCGTTTCGCCCATATTGATGTATAGGATTCTCAAGCTCTTCAGGTAAGTTGATTATATCTATAGCCTCAAAAGGGCATTTGTTTACGCAGATTCCGCAGCCGATACAAAGACCTTCATCTATTCCAGCCTTGCCTTCATTTTTGTATATGCAGTTTTCTCCTTTCCTGTTGACAGGGCATACCCTCATGCAGAGATAATTTCCGCAGCTTGTAGGATTGCATTTTTCCCTGTCTACTATAGCTATCCTTGGCATGGTTTTTTGGATAGATCTGTTGTTTTTAAATGTAATGTTTTAATCTGGTTATCTTTTGATTTTCCATCAAAAACCATTCTTTTTTAATAAACTAAGATTTAATTATATCTCTAAGTCAGACTTTAATCTGTATAATTGAAAGCCTGCTTTGCGATCAGGATTTAAAAATCCAATCTATGGCACTCACAGCTTCGCTGTTCGTGCACAGTCTCTCACTTCAGATAATCTGACTGCTAAGTTCGTTCAATCTAAGCCAAAAGATTACTAATCGTTTTTGTTTCAGCAGTAGAATTTATGCGAATGCAGTGAGAATACTTATAGACTATTATAGATTATGGTTAAACCATCTTATGCAAAAAATTTCCTAACCTAAAGAGTAAGATCGAATAAACTTTATCTATAGAGCATTTCTTCTAATTCATAAAATCATATTGCTAATAAGAATAAATGCTTAACTTAAAAACAAAACTTAATCAATAACTTTTTAAAGCATATCTATTACATGGTTATTGATGGCATTTATAACAATAAGCGAAATTATAGCGATAATAGCTATGATTTTTGGGATAGGGTATATTTTTTCTGACTATTTCAGGAAAGAGCCTGAGGATGCAGACGAGATGCTGAAATACTATTCCAGGAGGAGCAATGCCTGGGAGAACACGAAATTTGCAGCCATGGTAACTGCTCCACCTCTAGTCCTGCATGAGTTTGCCCATAAGATAGCTGCTATGTCTTTCGGTGCAACAGCCGTGCTTAAGGCTCCTTATTTTATGTATCTTATAGTTATACTTCTTAAGATGATGCATTTTCCTTTGTTGTTCTTTGTGGGGGGATATGTAAGCCACAGCCCTTTGGCTGCAGGACCTTCTGCTGTTGTTGCAGTTGCAGGACCTTTGACCAATTTTCTTATCTGGGGCGTCTGTGTATTGATAGTTAAATATAACTGGCTTGACAGCAGATACAACAAGATAATCATACCTATGGGCAAGATAAGTATGTTCTTAGGGATATTCAATATGCTTCCCATACCTGGCTTTGACGGACATCATTTTTTTACTTCATTGATAAGCCTTTTCTGAAACAATTGCAGTTAAGTGCATAGGTTATAAAATATATTTTGAGTCATAACAATCATTAATAAGTGAAGCATATTCTTAAGGGTCATGGGGAGTGAAGAAGTATTGAAGAAGATAGCAGGAAGTTCAGGTGATGAGTTTTTTTCTCCTGTTCCTGAAGGCTATGAAAAAGGGAAGACAAAATTCATAATAATCGCAGGCAGTGTGATGTCTGGAGTAGGCAAGGGAATATTTGCATCTTCTCTGGCAAAACTGCTGAAATATTACGGCTTAAATGTAGCTCCTATAAAGATAGACGGATATCTTAATCAAGATGCAGGAACATTAAATCCGTTCAGGCATGGAGAGGTATTTGTGCTTGATGACGGGCTTGAATGCGACATGGACCTTGGCAGTTATGAGAGATTTCTTATGCAGCCATTAAGCAGGGAAAATTATCTTACTGCAGGCATGATATTTGACAAGATATTGAAAAGAGAAAGAAAAGGGGATTATCTTGGAAGAGATGTTCAGTTCATACCTCATGTTACAGGAGAAGTAAAGCAGGCTTTAAGAAAGCTTGCAGTCAAATCAAAAGCAGATGTTGTGCTGGTAGAGATAGGGGGGACTGTAGGAGATTTTGAGAATGCTTATGTTATAGAAGCTATGAGGGAGATGATATATGAAGAAGGAAAGAACAATACTTGTTTTATAAATATCAGCTATATACTAGAGCCGCCAAACTTAGGGGAGCAGAAAAGCAAGCCTGCACAGTTAGGCATAGAAAGACTAAGGGGATTAGGGATACAGCCAGATATAATGGTCTGCAGGTCAAGCAATCCTATAGCTGATAAGATAAAGGAAAAGATAAGTGTCTATTCTAATGTAGAAGTTGAGAATGTAATAGGCTTGCATAATACTGATACAGTATACAAGGCTCCGTTTCTTCTTAAGGATCTGAAAGCAGATGAGAGAGTCGTAAGCCTGCTCAATCTAAATTCAAAGATAAGCAACAGGATGCAGAAAAAAGAGCTGGAGAGATGGAACAAGTTTGTAGAAAAATATACAAATATAGATGAAAAGGTCACTATAGGGATAGCCGGCAAATATACAGGGCTTAATGATTCTTATGCCTCTATATTGAAGGCACTGGAGCATGCAGGAACGCATAACAACCTAAGGATAAAGATAAAGTATATAGAGACAACTGCTGTAGAGGAAGGGAAACTTTCTGAAAAAGAAGCTTTAGAGGATGTTGACGGGTTGATAGTTCCAGGTGGATTCGGGAAGAGGGGTGCTGAAGGAAAGATAAAATGCATAAGATATGCAAGAAGGAAAAAGATACCTTTCCTGGGGCTTTGTTTCGGGTTTCAGATGGCTGTTATAGAATTTGCAAGAGTTAAGGCTGGGATGGAAAATGCAGATTCAACTGAATTGGAACCTGAAGCACAAGAGCCTGTAATAGATATCCTTCCTGAGCAGAAGAAAATAGAAGGACTTGGAGGAAATATGAGGCTTGGAGGCCAGGATGTTGAGATAAAAAGGGGGACAAAATCTTATGAACTGTATGGAAAAGAGAACATAAGATTGAGGTTCAGGCACAGGTATGAAGTAAACCCCAAATATATATCCAAGCTTGAAGAAAGCGGGATAGTTTTCAGTGGAAAGCATCCAAAATATAATATAATGCAGGTATTAGAACTGAAAGACCATCCTTATTTTTTGGCTACACAAGCACATCCTGAGTTCAATTCAAGACCTTTGGAGCCAGAGCCTCTTTTTAATGGATTTATATCTGCTGCAAGGAATTCTAGAGACAAGTTTGTTTGAAAGCAGAAAGATTTTTAAATAAATTGAAGTTTTTGAGATGAAAGGGAAGGTCTATGAATATAATAAAAAAGATATATGAAAAGCACTACAAGAAACTATTAGTGATTCCGATAGTCTTATTGATTCTTGCATTTGTCCAGATTACTGTCCAGGGAATAAGTACTGGAGATTTTATCAATAAAGGTGTGAGTCTGAAAGGCGGGTTAAGCATAACTATAGAGAAAAATGCAGATGTAGCTGTTTTGCAGGACAAGCTGGATTCTAAGTTCTCAGGGGCAGACATACATGTCAGAGCATTGTCAGAAGCAGGGATACAGGTAGGTACAATTGTTGAGGCTACTGGTGTTGAATCAGATAAGCTTATAGATGAATTGAGCTCAGAGATGGAGCTGGAAAAAGAAGAGTACAGCATAGAGATCATGGGGAGCAGCCTTGGAGAGAGCTTTTTCCAGGAGACTGTGAAAGCTATGCTCATAGCGTTTATATTCATGGGGATAGTAGTCTTTTTTTATTTCAGGACAGTTGTGCCAAGTTTTGCAGTAATACTTGCTGCTTTTTCTGATATTGTCGTTACGATGTCCATAGTCAACCTAATGGGGATGAGATTGAGCACTGCAGGCATAGCTGCATTTTTGATGCTTATAGGTTATAGCGTAGATACAGATATATTATTGACAACAAGACTGCTGAAAAGAAGGCAGGGAACAGTAATGGAAAGGGTATATGGGGCTATGAAAACTGGGCTTACAATGAATATAACCACTATGACTGCTATATTGGTCGCTTTGTTTTTGGCACAGTCGGATGTGATAAAACAGATAATGATCATATTGCTCATAGGATTGATCGTAGATATGATAAATACATGGATACAAAATGTAGGAATACTAAGGATATATCTGGGAAAGAAGGGAGTAAAAGATGAAAGCTAAGGCTAAAAAGATATTTACGAATGTAAGGATAATAATAGCATTGATATTTATAGTGCTGGCTTTAGTAGCCATCCATCCAAATCCATGGGCCAGTGGAGCAACTATAAGAAATGTTGCTGTAAACAGCTCTGCTTCTTTAGCAGGAATAGAAAGCCCTGAGCCAAATTCTCCGCCAATGGGCAGGGAAAGGATAATCGCCATAAACAGCAAGCCTGTAGAGAGCGAAGCAGATTATCATCATATAGTTTCAGGATTGGAGCCAAACAGGACAGTACATATAAAGACAGATGAAGGCCTTTATAAGCTAAAGACAAGGGCATTGACAGAGACCATAATCCTGGATGAGATCGAGACTGTGGAAGTTGTTGAAGAAGTTTTTGATGAAGAGACCAATACAACAAAGAATGTCACTAAGAAAGTCACAAGGAACAAGACAAGGACAATTGTTAAAGGTACAGAGGATCTGGGATTAAGTGTCTACGATTCTCCCAGCACAAATATAAGAAAAGGCCTTGAGCTGCAGGGGGGAACAAGAGTGCTTCTTCAGCCTGAAGAAGAGCTTACTGAAGAAGAGATGAGCATGCTTATAGACAATATGAGATACAGGCTCAATATATACGGGCTTAGTGATGTCATAGTCAGGGAAGCAGGCGACCTTAGCGGAAACCAATATGTAGTGGCTGAGATAGCAGGAGCAAAAGAAAGTGAAGTAAAAGAACTGCTTTCAAGACAGGGAAAATTTGAAGCAAAAGTAGGAAATGAGACAGTTTTCAGAGGAGGAAATGACATCACATATGTATGCAGGAGCGCTGACTGCTCTGGAATAGACCCTATGTCTGGCTGCGGAAAGGCAGCAGAAAACCAGTGGGTCTGCAAGTTTAGATTTTCAATATCATTAACACCAGAAGCAGCCGAAAGGCAGGCTGAAGCTACAGATGATCTTGAAGTTATAACTGATAATAATGACCAGTATCTGAGTGAGAAACTATATCTCTATCTTGACAACAAACAGGTTGATGAGCTTAACATAGGAGCTGATCTTAAAGGCCATGCAGCTACAGAGATAGCGATATCAGGATCAGGTGTAGGTGCAACGCAGCAGGAAGCTGTATACAATTCACTTGACAACATGAAAAGGATGCAGACCATCCTTATAACAGGAAGCCTTCCTGTAAGTCTCGAGATAGTAAAAACAGATTCTATAAGCCCTGTATTTGGAGCTGAGTTCATAAGCAATTCTTTGATGATAGGGCTTGCAGCTATAGCTGCTGTAGTTATTGTGATATTCTTGAGATACAGGAGACTGAAAGTAGCAGTGCCTATGTTATTTACTTCTATAACAGAAGTCATAATTCTTTTGGGAGTTGCTTCTCTTATAGGCTGGAATCTTGACCTTGCTGCTATCGCAGGAATAATCATAGCAGTAGGAACTGGAGTAGACCATCAGGTCGTTATCACTGATGAGACATTGGAAGGCAGTTCAGGTGAGATACATGACTGGAAAAAGAGGATAAAAAAGGCATTTGGAATAATCATGGGAGCTTATTTCACTACATTTGTAGCGATGATACCATTATGGTTTGCAGGAGCAGGTTTGCTTAAAGGGTTTGCATTGACTACTATAATAGGAATAAGCGGTGGTGTTTTGATAACAAGGCCTGCTTATGCTTCAGTTATTGAGATACTTTTGAAAGAATGAAAAGATGGCTACAAAGAGATGGGCAATAGGACTTGTATTGATATGTACCTTATTCACTTCTTCTGCACAGGTGTTTTTCAAGTTTGGAGCAGAGATACTTGAATTTGATATATTGAAGATAATCACAAACTATTATCTTATTGGAGGATTAATGCTTTATGCTCTTGGAGCTGTGCTGCTGATAACTGCGCTTAAAGGAGGAGAACTTAGTGTGCTTTATCCAATAATCTCTACAAGCTATATATGGGTAGCATTGTTGTCCAGTTATTTTTTTGGGGATTCCCTTAATATGTTCAAATGGGCAGGAATATTTTTGATAGTGTTTGGAGTGAGTTTTGTAGGATTTGGAAGCAGGGACGGAAGCATGACATATACAGAGGCGATATGATGACAACAGAACTATGGTCGATAGGACTTGTAATATTTGCTTCTGCAATAGGGAGCCTTGGACCTATATTTCTTAAGAAAGCGTCAGCTAATGTTTCTTTTAGTGTCAGATCTTTATTTGACAAGAAGCTGATAGCAGGCATATTTTTTTATGGGATGGCCACTATATTTTTTATCCCTGCTCTGAAAGGAGGAGACCTAAGCGTGCTCTATCCATTGGTAGCTACCATGTACATATGGGTAAGCCTTTTATCTGTAAACTTTTTAAATGAGAAAATGAATAAATTTAAATGGATAGGCATATTATCTATAATATTAGGTGTTGCATTCATAGGATTAGGAAGTTAAACTTGTTTAATCCGATGCATTCCATTAGATGGTCCATAAAGTGATTGTAATTCCTTATGGAAGGTATTTCAACATATACCTGAGAAAATAGAATGATAAAAAAAGAGATTGTTAGATGTGGTATAGTATGGTAAAGAAAAAAGTGATTGTCATCTCTGGGACTATAATGCGCTCTGTGCATCATAGAACCACCCCATCAGTAGAAGAAATACATGATTGTCCCACCCCATCAGGTGATACAGTATGGTAAAGAAAAAGGTGATTATCATCTCTGTTGGAGGAAGCGTCATTGTCCCAGATGATATAGATGTTGGCTTTCTTAAGGAACTGAACAAGCTTGTTAGAGATTACAAGGATAAATATAAATTCATACTCATAACCGGTGGAGGAAGTACTGCAAGAGAATATCAAAAAGCTGCTGATTCTGTCGCTGAATTGGATGCTGAAGACCTAGACTGGCTGGGAATACATGCAACAAGGCTTAATGCACACCTGCTTAGAACTATATTCAAGGATATTGCGTACAGTAGATTTATAAAGAATCCTGGGAAAAAGGTGAAATTTGACAATGTGCTTATAGCAGCAGGATGGAAGCCAGGGTTCTCTACTGATTATGATGCTGTTAAGCTGGCAGAAACATACAATTCTGAAACAGTGGTAAACATGACAAATATAGAGTATCTTTATGAGAAAGACCCTACTATCTATAAGAATGCAAAAAAGATAGAGAAGACAGATTGGGAAGGGTTAAAAAGCATTGTAGGAGAAAAATGGGTCCCTGGTATGAACACACCTTTTGATCCAGAAGCTGTAAAAAAAGGAGTCAAACTCGGCCTGAAACTTGTGCTTGTAGGGAATAATCTGCATAATTTCAGGAAATTTTTAGATGGAAAAAAATTCAAAGGGAGTATTGTCGAATGATGGGATTTTTTAAAAATGATACTAACTAAAGATAAAATATTGGACGAAATAAAGAAAAAAAACATCATCGTAACACCTTTTTCTAGGAAGAATGTCGGACCTGCTTCTGTGGATCTGACATTGGATGGTAAGTTCAGGCTGTTCAAAAAAGGGCTTGATGTAAATGTTGATGAAAGAAAGGATTACAAGAAAATAAGCAGTTTGAGAAAGACAAATGAACTAGTGCTTGAACCGGGTGATTTTGCATTAGGAATAACTAAAGAGGAGATAAAGCTTTCTGAAAACATCTGCGGATGGCTGGGGGGAAGGAGCAGGTTTGCAAGATTGGGCATGCTTATCCATTCAACTGCAGCATTTGTGCAGCCAGGGGTGGACAACAGACAAGTTTTGGAGATAAAAAACCTAAGTGAGAACAGGCTTATATTAAAGGCAGGGATTAAGATATGCCAGATGATGTTTGAAAGGACAGAAGGAAAAGCAAGATATAAAGGCAAGTTCAACAAGCAGGAACTTTAGATCTCGATAACTTCTTCTTTTTTATCTTTTTCAGGCTTTTCTTTGCTATCGGATTTTTTTTCTTTTGAAGATTCTTTGTCTTCTTTAGAATACTTTCCTTTTTTTTTCTTATATTTTGAGACTGTTGTATTGAAGAATGTTTTTGTTCCCCAGATTATAAGAAATATAGATATCAATATAACTAAAAACCATATCAATATCTGGATCAGGAACTGTGAAAATGAGCATATTGAAGGGTTTAGTCCGCAGGCAAATCCCCCTATAATGACAGAATCTCTTATCTTGAAGAACAATGCCAGAATCAGGCTTGCCAACAGTTTGAACTTTAACAGCTTTTTCATGTTATGTTATTTGTTTTGTTTTATATAAAAAGTTTTGTATTTATTGCAGGGTTATTTTTAAGGCACACTAGAAAATCTTATTGATAAATATCTTCTATAGATTGCTCAATAGGGTGGTGGAACGGACTCACCACATGAAATAAGAAGTCAATAAACTTAAGAGTTTGATGTGCAGAATTGGATGTCCAAGGTGGCTGCATCAATTTGGACCAAAGAAATCTGTCTTTTGGCAGCGTAATTAAAAAAAAGTTTTTATACTATTAATCATCTATAAGGTTATAATCGTAAAATCATATAAAAAAATGAGGTGTAAACAATGAAGAAAACAGTTTTAATATTAAGCTTGATACTTGTTCTTTTTTCTGGTCAAGTTTTTGCAGCAGATTATGTTGGAAAGATCCTTTACGGTTCTGAAACATCTTTTTATGAAGTAACTAACGACGGACTTATTGAAAAGATAGATGGTGCACAAGATAGTGAAGCAAAAGACATACAATCAGCAGACTTTGACAATGATGGAAATATAGATTACATTGTTTCTTATCTGGATTCAACTAAGATCTATTTTGGGGATGGATCTGGAAATTTTGTCTATTCTGGAAGTCCAAGCAATACAAACACTGAAATAGTTAACTTAGCAGTTGGCGATTTTGACAAGGATAATGATGTTGATTATGCTGCTATTGGTATTAGCAGTTCTTCAGTATATCTTAATGACGGCACAGGTACATTTACCCAATCAAGCACATTTGCAGGAGGATATTATACACCTGAAGTGAGAGATTTTGACAATGACGGCGATGTTGACATTTTGATGGGGAATTCTTACTCAGCTATAGGTTTATTCTTAAATGACGGCACAGGTACATTTACCCAAGGAGCATACAACAAATCTATTATTTTTATCTCTGGAAATATCATAACTGATGATTTTGATGGAGACAATAATCTTGACTATGCTATTGTTGAATACACCACTGCATTAAGTATCTCTTTATATATGGGGGATGGTGCAGGCAACTTTAGTCCAGGATGGTCATATGCACTTTCTGGTTTTTACAATTCAGTTATTGCATCAGGAGACCTTAATGGTGATGGTTATCCAGAAATTGTTTATGGGCGCGATTTTGACTATTTAGGAGATGGAGGTACAACCCAGATATTTATCAATAATCAAGATGGCACATTCACTTTAGATACTCAGTCAGTGATGTACCCTTCAGCAACAGCAGATCTATTGATTTTGGATGTAGATGGAGATGATGATCTTGATATACTTGAAGGTGATACATATGGCGGCAATGGTAATCATCCTGAAGAATCAAAAGGAGATATTGACAAGATATATCTTAATGATGGAAACGGAGTTTTTACTGTTGACCCAAGGACTGCATTCTTTCCAGGAGCGACAATAAGCATACATGCAGAAGATTTCAACAATGACGGCTATGCAGATTATTTTGAAGCAAACAGTCCTTATGATAGCGGGCATTTTAAGAATGAAAAGATGTACACAAATGATGGGTCAGGCGAATTTTCTTTAGAATGGTATTCAGAATTTGAGAAACTTCTTGATTTAACATCTGCTGTTGGAGATTTTGATGGTGACGGGGATATCGATGTTGTGGCTGCTTATGAAGAACCTTCTGACTGGACGCTGCATCCTCTCATCTTGCTGAAGAATGACGGATCAGGCCAATTTTCTGAACAGTTGATCAAAACACATACTTCAGACCAGGCCATAAGAGATATAGCTACAGGAGACATAGACAATGACGGAGATCTTGATTTTGTTATTAACCAAGGCTCCCAGGGTTTTTATATCTTCAAGAACAACGGAGATGGAACCTTCACTGACCAGCACACATCAATGAACAAGTATAGGCCTGACAGGATAGTTCTTGAGGATTATGATGATGATGGAGATCTTGATCTTGTGCTAGGTGTAATGGATACAAGAGACAGCATAACCAATAGGTTGTATGTCATCCCCAACACAGATGGGAACGGAAACTTTGCCGATGCAGACAAGATCCATATTGATGCACAGACAAGATGCTATTTTAAGAAGATATGGTCTGGCAAGTTTGATTCAGATAATTACAATGATCTGGTTGCCTTCTATGATTGTACACCTAACTCTACTAAAGTGGTTGTATATATCAGAGACCCTGCAGACAAATACACTAAAACAGAGAAAGTAATCAGTGATTCGGATCCAGGCACAGGAGATGTTGCTGATGTTGACAATGATGGAGATCTTGATCTGATCATAATTGAGGACAGATGGCATTCAACTAACAGTTTCCAGACTGAAAGGAGAGACAGAGTGTACTTGAATGATGGAACTGGATTTAATCTTGGATGGGAATCAGATACAAGGAATTCCTGTCAGAGTGTTGATACAGCAGATTTTAACAATGATGGATATGTTGATTTTGTTGTAGGATGCGGATATAAATCTGGTTCAAATTTTGAGATCGCTAATAGGATGTTCCTTAATGACGGAACAGGGGACTTTGATCTTGCACCTCAATTCCAGGATATAAAACGAACGCAGAAATTCTCAGATCATGCAGAACCGGGGCTTTCAGAGTGCCCTGAGATGACATTTGCACCTGGATCTGTAGATGCCACATTGAACTATGAAGAAGGAAACTATTCTTTAGATGTTGAATGGGCTGTAGGTACAAATGACTGTGGAAATGATGCTGAGATATATATCTTTGCTGTAGATGATGCAGACCAGATAGTTGGCTCA
>WJJM01000071.1 GCA_014729675.1 Candidatus Woesearchaeota archaeon
ATACCTGTCGCTGAGCGCCACATCTGGCCGGAAAACAGTCTGAAACAAGTCACATGAACTGACGCGGTCGGCGCCACCAAGAGGCCCCATGACGGGCCGAGGAGGCGACGATGTCACGAGCGAAACGCAACCAGATCACCCTCTCCAAACGCGGACGAAGGAAGCAAGCCAAGCGCGCCAAGAAGGTTCGGGACCGCCAACGATGCGGCGTGAGGTACACCAAGACGTTCCGCGACGACTGCCTGAAGCTCTTGCGCGGGGGCATGACCAAGGCAGCGGTCCGCAAAAAGCACGGCGTCACCGAGGTCACCCTGGGTCGGTGGGAGAAGGTCTACGGCCTGCCGGACATGGAGGATCCCAACGGCGTGGCGGCCGAACCGCGGCGTGCACAGCAATCCGAGTCCATCGAGAGTCGATCTGGCAGCGTGGCCCAAGGTTCTCGTGCCCCACACGACAACATCGCCGGGCTCGCCCAGGAGGAGCTCGACGCGATTCTCGAGCTGAAGAAGAACCACTTCACCATGGGCCCGGCCCAAATTAGAGCGCAGCTCAAACGGTTTCGCGGCTGGCGTATCAGCGTCAAAGCAATCGCTCGAGCCCTCAAGGCGAACGGCTACCAGGTCGAGCACAAGAGCGCGCGCAACGACCAGGAGCTCACTCGATTCGAGGCGCCGTTCCCCAACTTCATGTGGATGATGGACGCTCTATCGTTCCGCGTTCACGAGCAGCGCCTTTATCTCAATCTCGTCATCGACGATTTCAGCAGGTTCATCGTTGGCCATCGCGTCACCGACGAGCTCACCGCCGATGAGGCCGTGGCCACCGTTGAGGACGCAATCAAGAAACACGGAAAGCCAGGGCGTCTCCTCACCGATCGCGGCGGACAGTTCATCGCCGTGCGCGGCTCCACCAAATTCCAGCGCTACCTCGAGAGCCAGCTCATCGACCACTCCGTCTCGAGGCCGTACCACCCACAGACCCTCGGCAAGGTCGAGTCGCTCAACCGCGCCATTCAGAAAGAGTTGATTTACCTCCACGAGTTCCGCTCGCCAGAGGAAGCCAAGGCTCAGATCGCCTCCTGGGTGGACCACTTCAACTTCCGTCGAGCCCATCTCGGCATCGACGGGCTCGTGCCCGCCGACCGGTACTTCGGCTTGCATCAACGTGCACTCGCAGAGGTTCAAGCTCGTAGCCGCGGTCGGATCGCCGCCTCTCGAGCCGGTGAACGCATCGGCGGACCCCTGGACGAGCTCGGCGGACCTCTGGAGATCCTCCGTTTTGTCCTGGTCGATGGTCACCTGGAGGTTCGCTTCTGTGGTCAGCGCGCTGTGCTGGGCAAACCGGAGGCGTAGACGGTAAGAGTTGAGCGCGCCGGGGGGTCCAATTCCACTCGAGCCCCCCGGCGCACCCAACATGGAATGGCATTTCGTACTGTATCTCCCCTCACGTTGGCTACTCTTTTCTGCCTGGCTGTCGTTCGCCAACGATGGCCTGGTCAGGTACCTACTCTGACCGCAGCCGCCGAGGAGCTCGGCGTCTCTCGTGAGCTGGCGCCAAGGCTGCGCGCCCGGTTGCTCGAACCTGTCGTCGAACTCATCGCCAGAACGAGTCGACCAGGGCCCAAGAGCCGGGACCCGGTTCTCGAGGTTTCCGAGCGACGGCTCCACATTCTCGAGGCATTCCTCGGCGTGGCGCGTACCATCATCGCAGCCGCGGGCATTGCTGCACTCGCCACTTGGCGTCGAGACGAGCTCGTCACCGCAGTTGAGCAACTCCACGAACGACACGGCGTCCCCTACGAGCAGATCGCCGAGGAGCTCGGCCTTCCCGACCGTACTCTCAGGCGCTTGAGGGCCCGTGCTGCGGCCGGTGAGTCTCTCGCGCCCAAGTCGCGTGCACCCCAGTCTCCCCACGGTAAGTTGCCCGACCCCCTGGCCAACGCCATCTCCGATTTCGTCAAGCTGTTCCCCGCGCTCCCTCTGGCAGAGTTGCACCGCCGGTTCCTCGAAGAGAAGCGCGACCTCTGCCTCAAGCACGAGCACCCGAACCTGGCATACACCACGTTCGCCCGCGCCTCGGGCCGACCTCGGACCAACAAATCTGGCCACGGACACTCACCACGCCGCGGACGTGACGCCCCCGAGAACCTGCCTTTCCGAGCGCTCGCCTTGATGGACACCACTTCCATCGAGTGCTTCGGTTTCGACTTCGACCTCATCGGGTTCATGGAAGCCCACTCGCGTGAGCTCTTCGCGCATCAGCTCTGCGACCAAGAGACGGCGGAACACGTCAAGCAAGTCATCGACGAGGGCTGCGAGGAGGCCGGTGGTGTCTTGGCGCTCCGGGTGGATCGCGGCACGCCCTACCTCGCCGAGGCCACAGTGGTTCGCGCCGAAGAGCAGGGCATCGACATGCGGGTGGCCAAGGCGTACACGCCGACCGACAAGGCGATTCTCGAGCGCTTCTTCCGCACAGCCAAAGAGGCACTGTCCTCGATTCTCAAAGCTATCGACCTCCGCAAGGAGCTCGGCGATACCGCTGAGTGTCGTGCGCTCGCCCGCCGCCTCGGAGCAGCGGTCATCGCTGGCTACATGCGCTGGGGGTACCCGTACATCCCACAGCCGTACATCGATGGCCTCTCACCGCGTGAGCGAACCGAGCCGGCCTCATCCCTGTCCGAGGACGACGTCAGCGCCATACTCGATGAACGCGCGCGCCACTACGAGCACGCTCAGGCCGTAGCTCGAGAACTGCACCACGCCTACGGGTTCCGTTGGTCGATCACGAGGTGGCTCGGTGCCGTGCGTGGATACACAGCCGAGGACCTGCGCGAGGCGTCCCGCCGTTTCGACAAGGTGCTGCTGCGCACGTGCTTTCAGTGCGACACTCGCCGAACACCCAACTACCTGCTCGCGATCGTGCGCAACCTGGCTGCCAACCGCCGCGAACGCCAGGCCAGAGCTCGTACCGCGACACGCAAGTCGGAACGTCGACGCCTCGGCGACGAGGCCCATCGCCGAGAGTGTCAGGAGGAGGAACGCCTGCGTGCGGAAGATCCACGTGGCGCCGCCGAGAGGGCTGTCGACCTCGCCCGCATCGCGTTCGCCAACGACGGTCACGGCATCACCACTGCGAGCGCTTGGCTGCGGCAGGCGTTGCAAACCATCGCCGAGCGCGGCCAGTTTGCGCTCGAGTTGCACGTGAGCCACATGCTCGATCTCGTCGATACGCCTGAGTTGAAGGTGTGGCTGCAGCAACACGTCGTTGAAGTCCAGCCCTCAACTCGGACCATCCAGACAGACCTGTTGCTGTAATGGACTGATCGATCCCACTACGTGGACTGTTGAGCTCGGCTCGTGGTGCGGGGCACCTCAGCCGAGGGCACAATCTACATCATTGCCACGCCCCGCACCGCGGGCCGAGAGGTCGCGCCGGCCAACAGCCGCGGGTCACGCTCAGGGTCCCATCCGGCGCGAAACTGGCACTGGTTGCCGTGGGTGCTACACTCCGATGCCAACCACATTGGCGCCGGCCACGGTCGAGTGTTGTGACTTGTTAGGCGGATCGATGTGGTGCTCAGACACATGTACACCACATCAGAGCCCTCTCGAGCGTACTTATAGGGATGAACTGGCACGTTGGTGATTGCATATGATATCCCGTGGTCCCGACACGCATCTATTGTTCTCTGGAGTGTTTTC
>WJJM01000056.1 GCA_014729675.1 Candidatus Woesearchaeota archaeon
AAATTGTTGACAATTTTAGAAAATTTATTAAACTTGTATTTTATAACATCCATTGTAAATAGCACCTCTTTTTTGTCTGGTAACTAAAAAGAAATTATCGGTGCTATTTATACTTATTTAAAAAGCAATTCTACAGAGCCTGTCAATTGAAGAATTAATAAAAAAAGAAAAATAAAAAAAATTTATTGTTTTTTCTTTATAACAAACACAATTCCTAATCCAGCTATAAGCAGTGCAAGAACCATCCCTATAGATGAGAACTCAGGAACTCCATTACCTTCTATGCCTGGATTTTCATCATTATCATCTTCTCCGGCTGTTTGGTCTGTATATTTGGATCCTTCATAATAAATCCAACCACCATTTATGCCTCCAACATGGATCCAGTCCATTCCTACACATCTTGTTGCTGGAGATCCAACAGTGTATCCATCTTCATCATTATCTTGATAAAGATCATCTACATTTCTCCACCTTATAGAAGCAGTATCATCACAGTCATCCCATCCTGTTGGACAAATAGTATTGTCACATCCAGAACTTGATGATTCTAAACAATAGTCGTCATCATCTGCATCTGTGCAGTTTGTCTCCTCTTCACTGTAAGGCTCTGTAGGGCCGCCTGATGGAGGTATTTCTGCAGTCCCTTTCAGGATTCTTAGTTCATCTATGTATCCATCATATGCATCCGAAGGATACAATGCTGTTGACTGCGCAATATAAAGATTATCAACCCCATTATTCATATTTGCCTGAGTGACAGGATAATCATTTGTCTGAGCAGTACCATCAACATAAAGATTAACCTGGTTACCACTGTCTTTGACCAAAGCAATATGATGCCAGCTTCCATCGTTAACTGCTAAATCAGTCTTTAAATTGTTCTGGTCCCAATTATTATATCCGTTTACAGTACCATCCAGATAAATGCCTAATTTGCCATCAGAATTAATCCATACCTGAATAACATTAACACCGCCTGCATTTAAGGTTCCCTGATCAAACAATACACTTGCAGTATCAGTTGTCTTCATCCAGAAATCAATGGTGAATTCATCAGTTCCGAAGTCCCAGTCATCAGAATCAGGAATACTCAGATAATCTCCACTTCCATCAAACTTATAGCTTCCTTCAAATCCTGTAGGCGCATTTGTCGCATCAATCTGCGCATCTCCATGAAAAGTCACATCATGATCATTTGATGCACCTTCAGCAACATCTCCATCAAGACTCAATAATAATTTAGTGTTAGCATCTGCTGAATAAGGTGAACTTGGAAGGCTCGATGAAAAGTCTGAAGTCCAGCGTGCATTGTTTGATATCCGGATTTCATCTAAATAAATATTACACCCTCTTCCCCACGTCTCTGCTCCAATAGTAACAGGATTAATTGTATCATATATGATATCAGAACCGATAGTGTAATTATCATTCAACGCCCCATTTACAAATAAATAAAGTGTTGTACCATCCCGCACAATAGCAATATGCTGAAAATTAGACGTTGATATAGCATTATCTGAAACTAACACTTCACCTAAATCCTTGTAGTTTGAACCATCTGTTGTATAATCAAAGTTAATTTTGTTATTAGTATCAAACTCAACAATCCACCCCATTGTATTCACAGGAACATTATCCCATTTTCCTATTATAGTATCATAAGTATCATGATCACCAACTCGCTTTATCCAGAAATCAATAGTAAAATCATCACTTCCAAAATCCCAATCAGCTGAATCAGGTATTGTCAAATAATCTCCACTACCATCAAAATACATACTCCCATCAAACTTATACTCTCCTGCATCAAGAACAGGATCACCATTAACAGTAGCAACATGCTCAGAGGAACTCTCATCTCCATCCATATGTAAAAGCAAAGTTGTATTTGCATCATTTCCAGCTGCAAAAACAAAAGAACTCATAACTAAAATCAAACTTAACATAAAAACTATTTTTTTCATCATTTATACACCTCGGTTTTTAAGTATTTTACAATAAAGAACATATAACTATATATAAATATTTTGGAAATAAGATTTCCAGGATATTTATATCTGAGAACTTGTTCTCTTCATGTAAATATTTCTAATAAGGCGTAACTTCATTGTCAGGGATCCTGCCGCTGATATCTATCTTAATCGTGTTTCCCTCATGATCCTCTATCTCTATATGATTTTTGTCATTCTCTATAGCTTCCTGTATCAGCCGGGTTATATCTTCATCAGAGATATGGTCATATTCATCAAGACCCATAAGTTTTTTTATAGACATATCAAAAAGAAAAAATTATATCATTTAAATATTTTTTGATTTCAGAAATTCAATTATCTTATCAGCAGCTTCTTCAGCGCCTATATCAGTCGTATCTATAACAAGATCATAATGGCTCGTATCATGGTAATCAAGGTCATAATATTCCCTGTATCTTTTTCTTTCAGAATCTTCCCTGGTTTTTATGTTCTCTCTTGTATTCTCAAGATTTACATTGTTCTCTTTTCTTATCCTGTCATTCATAACTCTTTTTGCCCTTTCTTCAAAATCAGCATCTAAGAATATCTTTACAGAATTTGGTATAAAATGGAAGCTCAATCTTCCGTCTATCACAAAATTATCATTTTCCCTGCCCATCTGTATCTGCCTTTGATCAAGCTCTTCGTCTATCCCCATATCTTTCTCAGCTTCCTTGCTTAACTCTAACAAAGATATCTTCTTTTCCTCAGCCATGTCTCTCATCAGTCCGCCTATAGAAAAATGCTCATATCCCAGCCTTCTTGCCAGCATCCTTGCAACAGTAGATTTTCCAGAACCAGCTGTACCGCTGATCGTTATTATCATAATCTAGAAAGAATTTGTATACTGTTTATATATTTAACTGATATGCAGCAGTATCAGGTTCATTATAGACCTTAGCAGGAAGCCCTTTTTTGTCCTGTATCATGGCCTTTACCCTTTCAGCTGCAGACATTCCTTCGTACTCCTGTACAGCATATTGATCAAGAAAAGAGATATATTCTTTATCTTCAGAAACAGCTTCAACAAGATCACTCACTCCTCCGCTGTAATGTTGCAATGAACTTTCAAGTGCCATGATCTCTTTCCTTATAGAATCCTCACGTGTTTCTTCAGCTTCCATAATAATACACTTTTTTTCAATATTTAAAAATCTTATTCTTTTTTCATGTCTTTGAACAAAGATACATTGATGATTCCATCCATTATCATATCTTCTTTAGGATTATATCCTTGTATATTGAATACATACTGAGGCAGGTCTTTATCATTCTTCGGAAGAATCTCATCTTTTTCATTGATTTTTGTCTGATAGATATTTCCCCCTTCTATATCATCTATAGCATCAAAGAAATTGATGTTCATGCTCCTGTAGAAACCAAGTCCGCTTTCCTCTATCTCAGAAACACTTATCAATGCTTTTGATATAAGTGCAGAAGCAAAATATGTTCTTGGAAGATTTTTTCTGAAAAGTCCGTTTTTGATGCCTATGCTTTCTAGGTAATTTCCATAATCTTCTCCATTTATCTCTCTCTTGAAAGAATAACCTTTTATCTTCTCTCTTTGATATCTTGGTCTGAAATCATATTCAACATTAAATGCTCTGACTTCCCTATCCTTATCTCTGTTGAACGTAAGGCACTTGATCTTCTTTTCTATGCTGTCCAGCGATGCTCTGTTCTCTTTAGGTTTTTCTATAACCTTCTTCTGCTCATCATCGACATTGATAACACATTTAAGATATGTATCTATCTCTACAGGGTTGACAAATCTTTTTACAGTTATATTTGTTAAAGGCAGCTTATACAATTCTTCTATAGCCTGCTCTGCTAAAGATATCATCCACATCCCGGGAGCTATAGGCTTTTCAAATCCTGTCTTTTCAGAGATATTTTCCCTTTCAAAATCTCCCCTGTAATGCAAAGGATTGGGGTCAAGAGTCTTAAAACTGTTTTCATTGTCAGTATAGCTTTTCTGTAGTATCCACTTGCCATCCTCTAGTTTTATTCCTGGCTTTCTAGAATTGTTTTTCCCATTATCTTGGAGCACACTTTCCAGTTCATTATCTCCTGATTGAATCTCTTTCATATTAACATCAAACATATAATGTATATACTTTTTACCATTTTAAAGTAAATAACACTATATAAATCTTTTCATAATCTGATGTTTAAACAATCAAATATTAGAAAAACTTAAAAATAACCGCATTCTCCACTTAACACTTTAAAATAAACTGATAGAGGGTGATTCTATGACAAGAAATGATGTACAACCTATTTTCATATTGCCTGAAAATACGCAAAGAACAACAGGAAGAACAGCTCAGAGAACAAATATAATGGCTGCAAAATTAGTTGCAGAAACAGTAAGGACAACTTTAGGCCCAAAAGGCATGGATAAGATGATCGTTGACAGTACAGGAGACGTTACTGTTACAAATGACGGAGTAACGATACTTGAAGAGATGCAGATCGAACAGCCTGCAGCAAAGATGGTCGTTGAGATCGCCAAGACCCAGGAAGATGAAGTGGGAGACGGCACAACAACTGCAGTTGTTTTGGCTGGAGAGCTTCTGAAGCACGCAGAAGAGCTTCTTGAACAGGAGATCCATCCCACCATAGTAGCAAAAGGATACAGGCTTGCTGCAAAAAAGTCACAGGAGCTGCTTGATGAGATTGCAAAGCCTGTTGCATTGAAAGACAAAGATATTCTTAAGAAGATAGCTATGACTGCTATGACAGGGAAAGGGGCAGAATCAGCAAAAGAGATACTTGCTGCACTGGCAGTAGATGCAGTAAAAGCAGTCGCTGAAACAGAAGAAAAGAATGTCTATGTTGATATAGGCAACATAAAAGTAGAGAGAAAGGTAGGCTCTGCTGTTGAAGAGTCAGAACTTGTAGATGGCATAGTTCTTGACAAGGAGAAAGTCCATCCAGGGATGCCAAGGATGGTTGAGAATGCAAAGATAGCTCTGATAGATTCTGCTATAGAGATAAAGAATACAGAGATGGATGCAAAAATCAGCATAACAGACCCATCACAGATGCAGGCTTTCCTTGACCAGGAAGAAAACATGCTTAAGAACATGGTAGCAAAGATAGTCAACACAGGAGCAAATGTTGTTTTCTCTCAAAAAGGCATAGACGATACTGCTCAGCATTTCCTTGCAAAACACGGAATATATGCTGTAAGAAGAGTAAAGCAGTCTGACATGTCTTCATTGTCAAAAGCAACAGGAGCAAGGATCGTGACTAACATAGAAGATCTGACCAAGGAAGACCTTGGAAATGCAGGCATGATAGAAGAGGCAAAAGTTGGCGACGAAGAGATGACATATGTAAAGAAATGCAAGAATCCTAAATCTGTTACACTCCTTGTAAGAGGAGGAACAGAGCATGTTGCAGATGAGATAAAAAGAGCTGTCGATGATGCTATAGGCGATATAGTAGCAGCATTAAAGACAGGCCAGGTTGTTGCCGGCGCAGGCGCTCCAGAGATAGAACTCGCTAAAGGATTAAGAAAATACGCAGGTTCGTTAAAAGGAAGAGAGCAGCTTGCAGTCCAGAAATTTGCAGATGCTGTAGAGGTTATCCCAAGAACACTGGCTGAAAATGCAGGCCTTGATCCGATAGATGTCCTTACTGATCTTAAAGCAAGCCATCAGAAAGGAAAAGCCACAGCAGGTATAAATGTCTTCACAGGAAAGGTCATAGATGCATGGAGAGAAGGAGTTATAGAGCCTCTTAAGATAAAGACTCAGGCTGTAAATTCAGCATCAGAAGTGACCAACATGATCCTAAGGATAGACGATAACATAACAGGAAATGTTGACGCAGCTGCAAAACAGCCGCAGATGCCTCCTGGAGGAATGCCTCCTGGAATGGGTGGCATGGGCGGAATGCCCGATTATTGATTTTTTTCTTATTTTTTTTATAAAAGAGGCCTAGGATGAAAGATATAAAAGCAGTAATATTTGATTATGGAAATGTTCTTGCAAAAGTTGACAAGAGCAAGTTCATGAGAAAGTTAACAGACCATAATGATATGCCTTATGAGGACATCTCATCTGCTTTATATCCCAGAGATTCTCCTGGAAATTATTCTTCTATAACTGCAGATTATGAATCAGGAAAACTAACTTCAGAAGGATTCTTTGAAAAGGTTAAAGAAGTATGCAGTCTTGATATGAGCATTGAAGAGTTCAGAAAAGCATATACAGATATCTTCTATCCGATAGGTTCAAGCATAGAACTCGCAAGACAGCTTAAGCCAGACTATAAGCTCGGGCTTCTGTCCAACACAAGCGAGTGGGATTTTCAGGATGAGATAAGCAAGAACAAGGCATTCCCTTTGTTTGATACTGTAACTCTTTCTTATGATGTTGGAGCCATGAAGCCGGATAAGCAGATATTTGATGATGCACTGCAGAAACTTCAGCTTCCTCCTGAGCAGTGCCTTTTCATAGACGATATCCCGGAATATGTAAAAGCTGCAAAAGAACAGGGAATCAATGCTATACTGTATAACAGAGCAGAACATCTAAGATTCTTCAGAGCAGAATTGATGGGATATGGCATATATTTCAGATGAATGTTTAAACTATCTTGCATCTTGTTTTTATCCAATGAGAAAGATTTTTATTAGATTGTATCTTTTTATAGTTTATGGCTTTAATTCCCTCAAGACACCCAAAAAAGACACTAAAGCTCATAACAAAGATAGTTTTAGTAGGTACATTGGGGGGATATTTCATACATAGTCTGTTCACGGCATTATCTCTTTTGTCATGGATGATTTTCACATTTGTCCTTTCCTACAGGCAGTTTAAAAGAAAATCAAAACATACTTACAGTTCTTTTACAGAGGTATTGCTTCATCCTCAGATAAGGTTCTTTCTTTTTGAAGCTATAGCCTCTATCGGGTTGTATGCTTTGTTCTTCCTTGATAGCCTGCTGATTCCATCGATTGTACTGTTATCGTGGTGGCTCTTTTCTCTAAATTTTTACAGGCACTATTCTCAATTCAGCAAATACGACTAGAACCTAATCAAAAAGTTTATAAATATACTTGATAAATTACTAATACTATACTAAAAAAAGGTGGTTTTGGATGGCAAAAGAAGAAGAATATGAACTGACTCCCCATAAAACACTTGGAGATATTAAAAAAGAGCTTGCAACTTTGAAGAAAAAAGCAGCTGCAAAAGAATCTGTTTCTCAGGAAACTCTGATGAAGTCTATAGACAATCTAACAGGAAGTATCAACGGCCTTATGGGCCTGTTCAAGGAAGCTTCAGAAGAGATGAAAGTGGAAGAAGAGGCAGAACAGGAGCTGAAAGAGAAGATTGATCCTCTGATGGATCGTGTTGAGGAGATAGAAGATGAAAATAAGAAGATAGCAGAAGGCATAGTTACTTTAGCTAATATGATAAAGGAAAGACTCCCTGAAAAGTCTGAGAAAAAACAGGGATCCCAACCTGGACCTTCTAAATCCCAGCAGCCTAAGCCGCAGCCTGGATTCATCCCAAAACTTCAAAGCTCACAGCCAAAAACTTTCAAAAAACCACCTACACCCTCTGCAGAAAATATGCCTATGCCTGCAAAAGAAAAATACCCTTTCGGAAGCCCGTCTTCACCTCGTCCGCCTGGAAGCCCCTTGCCTCCGTCTTCATTAAAGCCTGAATCCCATGCTCCAAGCAGGCCGCAGCCTCAGGCAAATGCAGCCATGGGCAGGCCGCAGCCACCAGGATATGATCCTTCTCAATCACCTTTCCAAAGCACTTCCCCCGGAATACAGCCAGGCCCAGGACAACAGCCAGGACCTTCTGCTCCAGGAGAGATGCCCCCTTTGCCCCCTTTGCCCGAAAAAAAAGAAAAGAAAAAAGGTTTTCTTGATAAGATATTCGGCAAAAAATGAGTCCAGATAAAAGCTCGATAAGAGCAAAAAAATTCATGAAGCATGTCCTTTCAGCAGCCAAAAGGCAGGAAGACAAGAAAAAGGCAAAGCACGAATTGGATAAGCATGTCAAGAAAGTAAAAAGATTAACATCTTCTAAGGTCAAAAAAGAGACTATCGATGAGGCATTGAAAGAACTTGATGAAAAACTGAAAACTGTCCTTGAAAAAGAAGGAAAACTTATAACATTTTCAGAGAAAAGCCAGGCAGAGACATCGCAGCTTAAGGAATACATATCCCATCTTGAAGACAAGCTTCTTGATCTTGGAAAAAGGGATATAGACCTAATCTCAGACCTAAAAAACAGGATAAAACTTCTTGAAGCAGAGCTTGAAGAAGCCCAAAAAGAAAGGCAGCAGAGTTCAGAAAAGACTTCCGAGCTTAGCAGCAATATACTGGAATTAAAGAACAGGCTTAATCATCTGATAGATATCAAGACCCAGAGAGACAAGAGGTTTGAGGAGATAGAAGAGAAGATAAAGGCTGAGGTAACTGACAGCTACCAGGAGCTTCTTCTTATAGAGGACAGGCTTAACAGGATGGAAGCAGCATATTCAGAGATGGAAAGCAAAGGCTATGACAAGAGCATGCTTCAGGAGACAAAAAGAAAGATATACGCCTACAAGAAGAAACTTTTTTCAAAAAAAGCAAAGCTTGAAAAACAGATGCCTTCTCTGAAAGAGCACAAGCTGCCTAAGATCAAAGAGGAGCAGACAAAGCTTCCTACAGAGCCAAAAGAACAGGGACACCATATAAAGCATGATCTTATGTTTGGAGTGCCTGCTGAAACGACTCCTCCAAAAGACCAGGGAAAACTTCCTCCATTGCCTCCTGCTCCCAAGATCCCAAAAGAGAAGAAAGGGATAATACAGAAGATAAAGGACATTTTTTAAGATGCAGATAACAGCGCTGGCAGTATTTTTAAAGGATAACAAGATACTGCTTGAAAAAAGAAAGAAAAAAGAAGATAATTATGCAGGATTATGGGCCACTCCGGGAGGCCATAAAAAGCCCTCAGAATCGATCCTTAAAACTTTAAAAAGGGAGATAAAAGAGGAGCTTGAAATCGATGTGCTTGAAGCAGAGCCTCTTGGCATAATCGAAGATATAGATCCCACTTCTAAAAAGGAATTCCATCATCATATGTTCCTTTGCAGGAGATACAGCGATAACCCTAAAAAGACAAACGAGCAGAAAAAGATAGAATGGTTTTCGATAAACGATCTACCTGAAAACACTGCAGATTATCTTAAGAAAGTTAAAAAATTAATAAGGTGAAAATATGACAAACAAAGAGCAAAGAGTTGGAGTTTTTGTAGATGTGCAGAACCTTTATTATTCTGCAAAATATCTGTATAATGCAAAGGTTAATTTTTCAAATATACTGAAAAGAGCAGTAAACGGAAGAAAATTGATAAGAGCATTTGCATATGTGATAAAGACAGAGGCTATGAAGGAAAAGACCTTTTTTGAAGCCTTAGAGAAGATAGGATTTGAGATAAAGGCAAAGGATCTCCAGATATTCCATGGCGGAGCAAAAAAAGGAGACTGGGATGTAGGAATATCCATGGATGTCATCAGGATGGCTCCTAAGCTGGATACGATAGTCCTTATCTCTGGAGACGGAGATTATAAAGAACTTCTTGAATATGCCAAAGCACTTGGCTGCAGAGCAGAAGTTATTGCTTTTGGAAGGTCAGCTTCCTCAAGGATCAAAGAGGCTACAGATGAGTTTATAGATCTGGATAAGCAAAGAAGGAAATATACTATCAGCGGCTCCAGAAGGTCTTCAGGCAGAAGCTCTTCTTCAAGATCTGGTTCTTCGTCAGGCAAAAGCTCTTCAAAGGGATCAGGGAGTTCCTCAGGTTCAAGCCAAAAACCAGCCTCAAAAAGTACTGATTCAAACACACAAGAATCTTCAGGAAAAGCAGAGAGTTCTTCAAAATCTCCTGGTTCAAAGAGATCTAGCCAAAAACCAGCCTCAAAGAGCACTGCTTCAAACGCGCAAGAATCTCCAGTGCCAAAAGCTCCACCAAATCCAGCATCCTCTCCTGAAAAGCCGATGCCAAAGCCCAAATGATGAAGATATTATCTAAGAAGAATATTGCTGTTTTTTTTGCGGCAATATTTCTTGTTTCTTTTATTTTTCTTTTTTCATCCAGACAGAACATGTTTGATATAGATATCTATGAGAAAGAGTTTGAAGACTATGATCCCCCTGTAGAGAACAGGATTGAGATAACCCAGAACTTATTGTTATTTCTTCAGGGAAAAGATGCAGACATCTCTTCCTTTTCTGAAAAAGAGCAGTATCATCTGAAAGATGTAAGGGCTCTTGTCAAAAAAGGAAATTATGTCCTGTTTGCATCTGTTATTGCATTTGCAGGATTGTTGTATTGCATCTATTGGCTGGATAAGAAAACTTTCCTGAAAAATACCTCCCATGTTCTTCTTACAACAGGAGCATTAGTGTATCTGAAGCTTGCTTTATCTTTTGTCTTGTATCTTAACTTTGAATCCTCCTTTAATATCTTCCACAGGATATTTTTTACAGGCAAATGGCAGTTTCTATCTTCTTCAATGCTTATCACACTTTTTCCGCAGCAGTTCTTCTCGAGCATGTTTCTCAGGATGATGCTGTATATATTCATCTATACAAACATTATTATATTAGTTGGAATCTTGATAATCATAAAAAACAGGAGGCTCAAAAGATGATACTAATAAACTTCAAGACATATGAGCAGTCAACAGGGAATAATGCTGTCGCTCTTGCAAAACAGTGCGAAGAAGCTGCTGTCGAAGCAGGGAAAAAAGCTATAGTTGTCCCCCAGACTGTGGATATTTTCAGAGTAAAGCAGGCATGCACACTTCCAATATATGCCCAGCATGCAGACGAGATAGATTTTGGTTCTCATACAGGACACATGCTTATCCAGGGCCTGAAACAGGCTGGTGCAGAAGGCACGATAATAAACCATTCTGAAAACAGGATTTCTATGGAAAAGATAGGTATGATAATAGAAAAATGCAAAGAAAGAGATTTTAAGGTGCTGGTGTGCGCCCAGGATCCTGAAGAAGTTGGAGAGATCTCAAAGCTTGCTCCTGATTATGTCGCTTACGAGCCTCCTGAACTTATAGGCGGAGACATCTCAGTGTCTTCTGCTAAGCCAGAACTTATAACAGAGTCTGTTGAAAAAGCAGGAGACATCCCTCTGATAGTTGGAGCTGGAGTGAAGAACACAGAAGACGTAGAGATAGGAAAAAAACTCGGAGCAGAAGGTATCCTGGTCGCATCCGGAGTAGTAAAAGCTGAAAACCCAAAAGAAGCTGTTCTTCAGCTCATGAAAGGGATGTAGTTTTTATTTTCTTAAAATATCTGTTTTAATCATTCATACCATATAACATCTTTTGATGGGATATAAGTAAGAATATCATTTCCTATGAAGGTATCCGCATCAAGAGGGTAAGTTTTATTTATCACTATTAAATTGAGATCTTCATCAGAAGATATAACTTTTCTTCCACCAGATTTTAACTTTATAAAATTAGCAAGATTATTCTCATGTTCCCTGCCCTTCCCAGTTGAGCATGAATTGAGGAAGATGACTGCATCTGAATTTAGCATAGAAAGGTAATCTCCAATCTCATCATCTCCAAAATCTAGCTTATATTTTTCTATTTCAAGTTCATGCGCATGTTCCCATTCAAAAGACATATCTTCCTGGGTTCCATGGGCTCCAAGAACCAAGAGATCCAGATTTTCTGAATCCTTAATCGAGGAATACAATTCGTTTTCATTTTCAACAACAACAACTCTGGCATCATAATCCTCTTTTATCTTATTTAAGAATCCTCTTGTATTATATCCCAATAAATCATTGACATCATTATAACTTGGATCAGCATAAAATGCACCATTGTGGTCGCTTGTAGGTAATATTACAAGAGCGTTTGGTTTTATTGTATCTTCAGTATAAAAATCAGATTCGTCAGTCATTTCCAGGATGAAATATTTTGTCATTTTTGCAGCATTCTCTATTCCCAAATTCATCATTCCATAAACATCCTCATAATCCATTCCTGCTCTCTTAGCCCAATTAATATCAACCTTATGCGAGAACAATATTTCCTCATCATTGTTCTTGAAAGCAAGGATTTCTTCCATCCAATCTGCTTCAACACCCAATCTTTTGGCAATGTTAATATAAGGTGCTCCACTATAGATTACATTTCCTTTATCATCAATAAACTGAAGGATTGATTCAAGCCAGTCAGCATCTACATCATTTTCCTTTGCTGTATTTATAAACTCTTGAACTTGATATATTGTATTGCCCCATTTATCCCTGAATTGCATTATGTCATAAATCCATTCAGCACTTATTCCAAGGGAAAATGCTTTATTAAGGCATTCGCCGTTGTTGTAAATTATATTTCCGTTGTCGTTTTCAATTGAAGTTATAGACATGATCCAATCATTAGTTATCTCTAATTCCTTAAGGTCATTTATTCCCCTGGCTGTTCTATAGATAGGATTGCTTTTATTGTCCTTAAACTGCATAATCTCATCAACCCATTCAGGGGTTATATCTTTCTTTTTCGCATAAAATAAAAAAAAAGAATCTTCATATATCCTGTTTCCTTCACTGTCAAATAAGCTTCTCATATCTCTAACCCATTCACCATTGCCGCCCATATCCTTGAATCCATTAAAATACCAATCATTTTCAAAAAGAGGACTTCCATCATCAGTAAGCCCTGCAATCCATTCAGGTGTTATATCTCTCTCTTTTGCACCAAATAATGAAGTATAGTCTCCATATATAATCTGTCCTTTGCTGTTCCTGAACTGGAGCATACCATCAACCCATTCGGGATTTATTCCATCGACATAAGCGCAATTCAATCTTGAACCGCTGTCATAAATAACCTCATCTTTATCATCTATAAAACTGACCATATCTTCTATCCAGTCCAAATCTATTTCAGCAACTTTAGCAGAATTTATGCTGCTTGCAGAACTATATATAATATTATCTGCTTCATCTTTAAATCTAATGATATCTTCAATAAATTCAGGCTCTATATCCCATATTTTAGCATCATTGATTTCATGGTCGGATGAGTATATTGTGGCCCCATTGCTGTCCTTGAAACGCATGACTTCTTCAACCCATTCAGGCATTATATCCAAAGAATATGCTTCATTTAAAATATTATCATTGTGATAAATCTGGGTTCCATCATCTTTTTCAAACTTCAGCATCTCTGCTTTCCATTCATCATAAGACATAATGTCTTCTTCTGTAACATCAGTTTCACTGTTTTCATTAATCTCACTGACCACATCTTCCAACTGAGAATCATCTTGGGTATTGTCCTGTTGTACTATAGCAATTTCATCTTCTTCCTTTCCGTCTGAAGAACCTCCACCACAACCAGCATTTAAAGCCAGCCAACTACCTAATACCAAAGCCTGGAGTCCTCTTTTAAGATACAAATTCATAATATTAAAGAGTTATTAACCCTTTAAAAACCTTTTGTTTTATAATTATTATATAGTAGTAACAAAATTTAGATCTTTTTGACAATTTCAAATACTTAAATTTAAGCTCCAGTAGAATCTTCTAAAACCTATAATGCTATCTAACCTTAACATATATCTTCATCACAGAATTGTCAAAAGGATAACTTTGCCAATCTGGTATATTTGAAGAATCACTGACATCTCTTTTAACTTCAAAAGTAAAAACATAAGTCTCTCTTGCTGCTGTCTCTGAAGGGATCACAGCTATAGAATCTTTTTTTTGTTCATTCTTGTCTAAGATAAATGTTTCTTTATCATAACGAAGCCAGTCATCGATACTGCTAACTTGAGTTCCACTTTCATCTATTCCAGATACAGCTTGAATCCTGAATTTAGATTTATCCTCAACATTGTATATGCCATATCCAAACAATACAAGTTCTTCCCTCTGAGTTGTTTTTGTATATATCGGGATAGATATCAGTTCTCCCTGCTGCAAAGCAGCCTCTATAGCCTCTTCTTCTTTCTCGCTTATCTGTTGTTCAATATCCACCCCAAAGTCAAAGAACTGTGTCAGAAGCCAAACACCCATACCAAGCATAACTATAGAAAGGATAACAACAACAAGAAAATTTACAGAAAGTTGAATCGCTTTTTTGTTTAACATTTTAAATAAAATAATAAAAAAAAGATCTATCTCAGGACCTCATATTCTCTTACTATTATCACTGAGAACAATACAAGCACGACGATTCCAGTTATCAGATGATATATCCCTGCTGAAACAGCTGCTTCTGAGATCATCTTCCATACTCCATAGCCCATGATGATAAATCCTAGCCACAGGAACTTGTCCAATACTAGTTTCATGATCTCAAATTCCTGCTGTTCAGTCATTCTTTTTTTCATTTTTTCGACCTCCTTAACCAACAGTTATATAACTTAATTTTGTTGAATATGTGTCCTCATTTCCAGTGCAATCGCTTTTAGAATATTTTTTTACAGTGGCCCTTATTGCAGCTGTTCCTGATTTTGAAGGGGCTTTTACATTTATGCCATATGTCTGTGCTTCTGTTATATCTAAAGACAAACACGTACCGTCATATCTTATTGCATTTTTCTCAGTTAGACCAGAATATAAACCAGGATCTGTATTAGATTCATCTACACTGATATTTATCTTAAAATGTAGTTCTTCGTTATCAACATTCTGTATCCCTAATGTTAGAACTTTTCTGTCCCCTTTGGCTATGTTGATTTCTCTCTGGAAACTCATCTTCTCGCCAGAAGCTCTCAATTGTCCTTCTATCTGTTCTGCTATTTGCTGCTGGACCTGAGTGCTTGTTTCTCCGATTTGTCCTATCTGGCTTTTTATAAATCCTAACCCTAGTCCTAATAGTGTCATGGCTAAAACAACAATAACAATAGCATTAATAGAAAGATTTAGGGAAGCGTTCTTGCTCCATTTTTTCATTTATATGCACCTCTTTTATTTTTTATTATGATTATATTGTTAAAATTAGTTTTATTGTTTATAAATCTTTCTATGGGTTTTAAATTACTCCTGATTGTAGAGAAATTCTTTTATGTCATTCCCCTGGAGATATGTAAATACAGAATATCTGGAAATAATGCCTTCGTAGTTGTTTTTCAGGCTTTTGAGGTCTTTGCCTCCGCATGTGAGGCATATCTTTTTTGGATCATCCAGCTCAGAAAGAAACAGTTCAACTTCCTCTTTCATCTTTCCGTTCTCTACAAGGCAATCTACAACCACTGCATCCACAGAATCAATATCAGGAAAATCCTCAAAATCTTTGTGCTCCAGATTAAAATCTTCCTGTTCAAGCCTCCAGAAATGAGAATAATCATCATACCACTGCTTTCTTCCGTACATCACAACATCAATCTGACCCTCTGCTTCATAAGAAGGCACTTCTCTATAATCATCACTTGTTTTGTTCTGAAGCTTTCTTCTCTTTTTTCTTAGTTTCTTAAGCTCTTTTTTCTTCTCCCTGTAGATATGTCCCTTTGTCCCGCCTTTGTTCATTTTTCCCATGATATGTCATAAGATTTACAGATTTAAAAGATTTTCCTTGTTTAAAACTCTGAATCTCTGCATCTGAAACATCAATTTCCACAAACTTTATAAATGAAATATTAATTCTGTATTGATATGGCAAAGATGAGAAAATTTTGCGCGTATAGAAGGCTGGAAAGGCCCTATACAAGAATATCAAAGTACAGGGAAAAGAGTTTTATCAGGGCAACCCCTCATATCAATCTTGTAAAGTTTGACATGGGCAACCCTAAAAGAGAATACGGATACCAGCTTGACCTTGTATCAAAGAGTGACCTTCAGATAAGGCATAATGCTTTGGAATCAGCAAGGATGACCTGCAACAGGCTTCTTGAATTACAGTTAGGAAAGAACGGTTACTTCCTTAAGGTAAAGCCTTATCCTTTCCACATACTAAGGGAAAACCCTTTGGCTGCAGGAGCAGGAGCAGACAGGATGAGTACTGGTATGAAGATGAGCTTTGGAAAAGCTATCTCCTCAGCAGCAAGGATCAAAAAAGGACAATCAATATTCTCATTAAAGGTAAACAAGCAGAATCTTCCTCTTGCGAAAAAAGCACTTAAAAGAGCGACATACAAGATTCCCTGCAAGTGCCACATAGACATAAAAGAACTAAAACAGGCCAACTGATCATTTCTAAGAAAGTTTTATATATCTTTTTTATAATCTATCTATATGGCCATCACTGTTAAAGAAGTCATCAATCCAGAGATAACAGATATTCTTAAAAAAGCTATTGAAAAAGGCGAAAAACCTTTCAAGCATGCAGATAAGATTTTGGAATACTGCCCAGATCATGGAAACAAGCTTATCACAAAAGAACCTATCCATGAGATCAACAACAGGTATGTGGCACATAAAATATGTCCTGGCTGCAGCAGCATATATGTAACAACTCCCACTGAAGAAGAGATAGCAAAATATAAGGAGGACTTAAGGCTTGTCAGCCACAGACTCTAAAAGCCTTTTCTTTAGCTCAGAAACATCAGTTAAGGCATCATATTTTTCTTTCAGTTCATCAACCCTTTCTTCCTCAGCGATGTCTGTCTTAGACACAAAAACAACAACAGGCTTTCCAAACTTCTTTATCCTCTTGTAGAGCATCTCCTGTTTTTTCAAAGAATAAGTTTCAGTAGGGTCAAAAACATAGACTATCATATCTGCAACCAGTTTCATGGCAAGATGCGCCTGTATCTCTATCCAGTTCATCTTTTCTACCCTGTCCAATGTCCCCGGTGTATCCAGAAGCTGAATCTCTTTCTCTATATATCCGACCATGATACCTTTGGTTGTAAAAGCATATCCTGCAACCTTTGGCTTTGACTTGCTCAACTTCCCAAGCAGCGTGCTCTTTCCAACATTAGGAAACCCAGCTATAGCTGCTGTAAAGATTCCTGACTTGACAACAGGAAGGTTAACAAGTGTTTTTCTTGCACTTTCAAGAAACTCAAAATCTTTCTTTACTTGTTTTAATACTGAGAATATCCTTCCCTGGCTCTCTTTCCTTGCTCTTGTTATATTTTTTGTATCTTTTGCCTTCCTAATGATGCTGCTGTACTTCCTGAAAAGCTCATCTATCTTTTTCCTTGCCCAATTTAAGGCTCCAAAGCTTTTCTTAAGTTCTTCTATCCCTATATTTGCACTTATAAGCTGCCTATAAAACTCAGTAAGGTCCTTCACAGACGGAAAAGACTTCACTATATAATCCAGACTGTCTGCAAGATAGTTTCTTATTATCTCAAGCCTTCTAAGTTCAAGTGTCTTGCTCTTCTCCAGCCTGTTGCCTTTTATCCGTTTCCTGAGGATCCTCAACTTATCATCTGCCTTGTTCAGGCTCTTCTTGCTATAGACATCTATCTTTTCCACAGGTTTTATATCATTGAATGCCATAGAAAACAAGACAAAAATAAACTATATAAAGCTTTGTTATTGGTTTATAGCAGACATCTTAAAGACAGATCCAATAGCATCTTATTTTTTCTTAAAATTGCCCCAGGCACATAATGATGCAGAATCAGCAACATAAGAGGAATATTTATATATCAATTTATTTTAGGGTTTTAATATGGATAAAACTGCATACATCAGAGATTTTTTTCGGATTGGGATTTCTCTAAAAGATTCCAGAAAAGGCATATCTCCATTGGTCTCAACAGTGCTTCTTGTTTTCCTGGCTATAGGGTTGGGAGTTATAGTCATGAACTGGGGTCGTGCCCAGCTTGAAGAAAATGCAAAATGTTCTGTTGACACTATGATGGAGATAGTAGAGATAGGGGGAAAAGAAGAGATATGCTATGCAGGCAGCGGTGAGAATGGATTTATAGAATTCACTGCTGAAAACGGTCCAAATATAGATATATCCAGAATAAGGATGAGAGTGATAGGCTCAAGAGACATATACACAGTAGAGGTCCCTGAAAGCTCGATAAGTATAGGGGGAGCTGTAAAAAAGACTGTCGCCTATAACTTTAATCTTTTCGGAAAGATAAGGCAGGTAAAGCTGACTCCAAGGCTGGAGCTGTTTCCAGGAGAGAGTCCGATACTTTGTGATGAACAGTCAATAGAGCTGGAGAATATACCTGAATGCAGATGAAAATAAACTTAGATGTTTCTAAAAATGTTGAAGAGAATGCAGCTGTCTATTATGAAAAAGCCAAGAAAGCCAAAAGAAAACTCGAAGGGGCAGAAGAGGCCATAGGAAAAAGTGTTCTTAAGCTTGAGCAGGCAAAGAAAAAGCAGGAAGAAGCTGAAAAAAAAGCAGAACAGAAAGTTTCCAGAAAAAAGGAATGGTATGAAAAGTTCAGATGGTTCTTTTCTTCAGAAGGATTCTTATGCATCGGCGGAAGAGATGCTGCTACAAATGAGATAGTCATAAAAAAATACACTTCTGAAGATGATATAGTTTTCCACACGTCCATGGCAGGCTCGCCTTTTTTTGTTATAAAGACAGAAGGAGGAAAGCCGGGAGATGCAACCTTAAATGAAACTGCGCAGGCAACTGCTTCCTACTCAAGAGCATGGAAAGCAGGGATAGCCTCTGTTGAGGTATTTCATGTTAAGCCTGAGCAAGTAACTAAAGAAGCAAAAGCAGGAGAGTATATCCAAAGAGGGGCTTTTATGATATACGGCAGGAAGAATTTTATCTCTGCTTCATTGGAAATTGCAGTCGGCATAAAGAACAATGTAATCATCGGAGGTCCTGTTGATGCTGTAAAGGCAAATGCTGTCAGGTTTGTGAAAGTAGAACAGGGAAATATGAAAGCCTCTGATGCTGCAAAGAAGATAAGAAAAAAGCTTGGAGGCGGAGAATTGGATGAGATAATAAGATTTTTGCCCTCAGGAGGATATAGTCTATAGATTTTTAAGAGTTAGATTTTAAACTATTCAACTTTAATAAGATTCAATCCTGATTTATATGAACAATAGGTTTGCCTATAACCTGCTTCAGAAGCTATGAAAGCAAACATTTCGAGACATTTCATCCTATAATCTTTTTGTCTCAGTTTTATACTGCAGAAATGCACTTTCTTTATAAGTTTTAATCTATTATATATCAGGTATGACTTATTTTTCTCAGAACAGGAAATACAAGGCAAAGGATGCTGCAGATATAGAATACATTATCGGCAAAGAGAAGAAGAAGCAGGATTTTACTCACTCAGTCCCTGATAAAAGGATGGAGAAAGAAAGGCTGCCTTCTGGGTTATACGGCTATACTTTTCTTGGCCTAGATTATATGGCTATAAATGACAACCTTGATCCAGAGCAGAGTTACAAGACCCAAGTGCATGAGGCTATCCACACTGAAGATGAATATGAGACAAGACAGCTGGAAAAGTGGATGTTTGAGATAGATGAGGAAAAGATAAGAAAAGAGCTAGGTAAAGATAAAATCATAAGAATCTATGCTGCAGAAAAGCAAGATTACAGCAGTAAAGCAGCATAAGGATATTCTTAAAAATATAATAACCAAACCTTATATTTTATACTAACAATACTTATTAATGAAACTTCATTTTTCTGATATATGGGCGGACTTTTCGGCATTGTTTCAAAAGAAGATTGTGTAAACAACTTGTTCCATGGAACTGATTATCATTTTCATCTTGGAACTATGAGAGGAGGACTTGCAACCTATAAGGAGGATGGGCCGACCCATGTCATCCATGATATCTCTAATTCACAATTTAGAAGCAAGCTTGAGCCAGACCTTAAAAATCTGCGCAAGAGCAGAAGCGGGATAGGGGTGATAAGTGATATAGATTCCCAGCCTTTGACTATAGAGTCGCATCTGGGAAAATATGCTATCGCTACAGTAGGTGTTATAAAGAACATCGATAAGCTGAAAAAAGAAGCATTTAGGAGAAGGTCAGCTCATTTTACAGACCTTGAAGAAGGAGGGATAAGCCAGACAGAGATGGCTGCAACACTGATAAACCAAGAAGGCAGTTTTGAGGAAGGGATAGCTTATGCACAGGAAGCTATCAAAGGAAGCTGTTCTATGCTGCTGCTTACTGAAAAAGGCATATATGCTGCAAGAGACAAGCTTGGAAGGACACCTTTAACTATAGGGAAAAAAGAAAATGCTTATGCAGCTGCTTCAGAATCATGCGCATTCATAAACAATGGTTATGATTCTATAGAGAGATTTCTAGGGCCGGGTGAGATAATCCTGCTGGATGCAGAAGGCGTTGAACAGAAGAAAAAGCCGAATAAGGATATGCAGGTCTGCTCTTTTCTTTGGGTATATTACGGGTTTCCTGCTTCTGAATATGAAAACATAAACACAGAAGAGGTAAGATACAGCTGCGGAAATGCTCTTGCAAAATCTGATGAGAAAGACATCAAGACCGGAAAACTTAAGATCGATATGATAGCAGGGATCCCTGATTCAGGGACAGCACATGGCATAGGATATTCACATGAGACTGGAATACCTTTCAAAAGACCTTTTACAAAATATACTCCTACCTGGCCAAGAAGTTTCATGCCCCAGGATCAAAAGATAAGAAACCTTGTAGCAAACATGAAACTTATACCTATCAAAAGTATGGTAAAAGATAAAAGCATACTTTTCTGCGAGGATTCCATCGTAAGAGGGACACAGTTGGGAGAAACGATAAAAATGCTTAAAAAGTATGGGGCAAATGAGATTCATATGAGGCCTGCATGCCCTCCTTTGGTTTATGGCTGTGATTTTCTTAATTTTTCAAGATCAAAGAAGATAAATGAGCTTGCAGGGATAAGAGCTATGATGGAGTTGGAAGGCCTTGACAAGAGGAAAGATGTTCCTGCTGAGATAGTCAGACAATATAGTGATGAAAACTCAGAAAAATATCATCAGATGGTTGATTGGATCAGGGATGATCTTAGTCTGGACAGCCTAAAATACCAAAAGCTTGATGATCTTGTAAAAGCTATTGGCCTGCCTAAAGAAAAGCTTTGCACACATTGCTGGGATGGAAGCAGCTATTTCTAAATAGAAAATATTTTAAAGGCTTATTTCTATTATTTGCTAAAAGAGGTGGTTAGATGGGTTTTTTAGGCAAAAGAAGCAGAGATTCGCATAAAGGAGACAATGGAAGGGTTCTTGTCATAGGCGGCTCAGAGGATTATGTTGGAGCTCCTGCTCTTGCAGGCATGGCTGCTTTGAGGTCTGGCTGTGATTATGTTGTTGTTGCCTGTCCGTCTAATGCAGCATGGAGCATCAATTCTTTGTATCCTGACCTTATAACCAAAAAACTCGAAGGAAATTTCATAAACTGGGATAATGTTTCTGATCTTATTGAGATGAGCGAGGATTTTGACGTTGTTCTTATAGGAAATGGCATAGGCACTGAAGAAAGTACAATGGATGTTGTAAAGGAGCTTGTAGAGAGGATTCCTGACTTTAAGGTCATAGACGCAGACGGGCTGAAGGCATTGAAGGATGCTGAATTTGTCAATACTGTGATGACGCCTCATGCAGGAGAATTTGAGATCATGGCTGATGAGGACATTTCAGGAAAAAGCAGGGAATACAAGGCAAGGCTTCTGCAGGCATACACTAAAAAAGACACAGTTATACTGCTTAAAGGCAATACTGATATAATCGCTTCAGATGAAAAGTTTGCCTATAACAATACAGGCAATCCAGGGATGACTATAGCAGGGACAGGAGATGTTCTTGCAGGGATTACAGCAGGATTCCTTGCGCAGAGCAAAGATATGTTCAAAAGTGCTGTAAATGCTGCATACCTAAATGGAAAAGCAGGGGATTACCTGTTAAGACAGAAAGGCTATGGGTTTACAGCTTCAGATATGCTGGATGTTATCCCTGCAGTTAAGAAGAGAATAATAAGATGGAGATAAGCTCCAGGAAAGATTTAAATAATAACAGTATCTATCTGAAAAAAGACTAAAAATGGACCTTATATTTGAACTTGGGATAATATTCTTGCTTGCTGCACTTATCGCGTACTTATCCAAGCTATTCAAGCAGCCGATACTTCCCGCATATATCCTTGCAGGTGTTATACTTGCCCTGACTACAACTGTAGGAGAAAGCGGCATAGTCCCTACTATGTCTGAACTTGGGATAGCTTTTCTGCTCTTTATAGTTGGGATGGAGATAGACTTTAACAGGCTGAAAGATATAGGATTTATAAGCACAATAGGGGGAACAGTGCTCTCTGTTTCGCTTTTTTTTATAGGGCTTTTCACAGCAGGATCCCTGGGCCTGCCCATACTTGAATCTGTGTATATAGGATTGGTCATAGCTTTCAGCAGCACAATGGTTGTTGTAAAGCTTCTTGATGACAAGAATCAGCTGGACACGCTTCATGGAAGGATAGTCTTGGGAATCCTTCTTATGCAGGATATATTTGCTATAATTGCATTGTTCGTGCTTTCTTCATTGGACACTTTCTCATTCATAAATCTGGGGATGTCTCTCGGGATCATGGTGGGAATAGGAATAGCCACATTTATTGCAAGCAGGTATATCCTGCCTGAAGTCTTCAAATATGCTGCAAGATCAGAAGAGCTTCTTTTCATAACATCTATAGCAATGTGTCTCCTTTTTATAGGGGCTTTCCATTATCTGCATCTCTCCATAGCGATTGGGGCATTTATTGCAGGTATAGCACTTGGAAATCTTCCTTATAATCTTGAGATAATCTCACTTGTAAAGCCCATAAGGGATTTCTTTGCTGTTGTGTTCTTTGTAGCATTAGGGATACAGCTTAACCTTGGAGCGATAAACTCTGCAGTTGTAATGATCATAGTGCTTCTGCTTATGACTATAATACTGAAGCCCTTGCTTATACTCATCATGGTGTCTTATTTTGGATATAAGGAAAAGCCTGCTTTTTTGACAGCATTGTCGCTTGCACAGGCAAGCGAGTTTTCTCTCATACTTTTTGTCATGGGGCTTTCTCTTGGCCATATAACTGACAAGCTGTTTTCCTCTGTTATACTCGTCACCATAACAACAATGGCTCTGACCCCCTATCTTATGAAATATGAAAAAGGCATCTATAGGATATTGTCAAAACACATGAGATTCATAAAAGCAGTCGGAGAACAGGGCAAGCTGGAATATGTTCCCAAGAAAGTGAAAAAAGATGTCATCCTTATAGGATATGACAGGCTTGCATACAACATATTCAAGACACTTAAGAAACTGAAACACAAGTTCCTGGTTGTAGATTATAATCCAGAAGTCATAAAGAAGCTCATCAACAAGAAGATACCATGTATCTACGGAGATATAGGCGATCTGGAGATAATAAACAGGCTTGACCTTAAGGAGACTAAGATGATAATCTCCACCATCCCTGACAAGGAAGACAACCTTACTCTTATAAAGAAAGCAAAAGATTTAAACAAGGACGTGCTGATGATAGTTACAGCATCACATGTAGAGGATGCGCTTGATATGTACAAAGCAGGGGCTCACTATGTTATACTTCCTCATTTCCTGGGTGGAGAGAGGGTATCTCTTCTGCTTGAAGAAGTAAGTGGGGATGTCAAAAAACTGCTTAACCACAAGCTTATACATTTAAGAGAGTTGAAAGAAAGAAAGAAATTAAAGCATAAACATCCTAAAAGGAAGAGGCACAGATGACATCAAAAGATATCAAGAAAAAAGCAAAAGAGCTTGAACCTGTAATAAGGATTGGGAAGAACGGTCTGAATGAACCTGTAGTTGAAGAGATCAAAAAACAGCTTAAGAAAAAAAGATTGATAAAGGTAAAGTTTTTGAGGTCAGCACTTGAAGACAAGGACAAGAAAGAAGCCTTTTCTGAACTTGCTTCAAAGATTGATGGAAAGATAGTTCTTAAGACTGGTTTTGTGCTTGTCTTGCAGAAAGAGTGATAATATATTTTAATTACAATCTTCATGTCGATCAAGCTTTTCCTATATGAATTTATAGAAAAATAAGATTTAATAGCAATATTTAAAAACATCCTACCCTTCATCTTAGATTATGCCTGAAATGACAGAAGAGCAGAAAGCTATGCAGGAAAAGCTCAAGAACATGTCTCCTGAAGAGATAAGAGAGTTCCAGAAAAAGCAGTGCATATTCTGCCAGATAATATCTGGAAAGGTCCAGTCAAAAAAGATATATGAGGACGAACATTGTCTTGCTGTTCTTGACATCAATCCTGCAGCTCCAGGCCATATACTTCTCATGCCAAAGGAACACTATCCTATAATGCCATTGATTCCAGAAGATGTTCTTGCTCATATTTCTGCTGTTGCAAAAGAGCTTTCAGGGGCCATGCTCAATGCATTGAAGGTGGAAGGCATAAATTTATTCATAGCAAACGGAGCATCTGCAGGACAGAGAGCTCAGCATTTTATGCTTCACATAATCCCGAGAAAGACAGACGATAAGATACCTATGGATGTGCCTCAGAAAAAGATATCTCCTGAAGAGCTTCAGCCTATAAAGGAAAAGCTGCAGTCAAAGCTTCTTCAGATAACATCCCAACAGAAGGTACAGCCAGAGCCAGCCAAACCTGCTCCTGAAAAAAAGAAAACCTCTTCCAAAAAGCCTAAGAAAAAGGCAAAGAGGAAAAAAGCAGGCAAGAACAAGCCAAAGAAAAAAGCATCCTCGAAAAAACCTAAGAAAACATCTTCAAAAAAAGAGGGAAAACCAGCAAGATCCGTCAATCTAGACGATATCGCTGATATGTTCAGATAAAATGAATGACAAATGCCTGCTATGCAAGGAACTGGAAACAAAAAAAAGCATCATCTATGAAGATGATACTGTAGCTGTTATCATGGGCCCTGCTCCTGCAGCTCCAGGCCATGTTATAGTTGTCCCTAAGAAGCATTATCCTATAATAGAGCAGATCCCTGATGAGGAGTTTGGAAAGATATTCAACATAGTCAACAAGGTAAGCACTGCAATCTTTGAATCTGTTGAAGCTACAGGAACAAACATTATAGTGCAGAACGGAGTCGCAGCAGGCCAGCTTATCCCTCATTCATTTATCCATGTCATCCCGAGAAAAGACGATGATAATATTGATTTCCAGTGGCAGCCTAAACAGATAGCCCCTGAGCAGTTCTCAAAGGTTGAAGCAAATCTAAAAAAGGCAGCAGAATCCATAGAGATAGGAAAAAAGAAAGAGAAAAAGAAAGAACCAGTCAAAGCAAAGAAAGAGCCTGAAAAGATGAAAGCCACAAAACAGGAGAACTATATGATCAAGCAGCTGGAAAGGATACCCTAGGATTATCTGATAGCATCTTTAAGTATTGCTGAAAGAAGCTTTCCCATCTTCTTTATCCCTCTTCTGCTTTTCAGGAACTTGTCATTTATCTCAAATTCCACACATCTCATATTTTCATGATTTCCATAGACAGTCATACAATAAGCACCTTTTCCTCTTGCAGTATAGGGCTTGTTGAACCTTGCGTCAAGCCCTGCATCAGTAAGCTTTCTCTTTATAGCTTTGCAGAATTTTCTGTCCTTCCTGAATTTCCACAATACCCCTACATCAGGAGTCCTCTCAACACCACCTATTATGTGGTTAAAAGAATGGACGATTACATAATATGATAGCTCATGTTTTTTCCTCAGAGAGATCGTCTTTTTCAAAAGTTTTCTGTGGTAAGGGTTGTAATATTTTGAGATGCGTTTCTTCTTTTCCATTTCAGGGATATCCATGTTTCCAGGAATCTTCCTGCCGAAAGAGTCGCTTCTGAATATTGTGGGGTCCCCGGGACTTCTGTTCATATCAACAAGAAGCCTGCTATACATGGGAACTATAAGCTCGGCACCAAGTCTTTTCGAGAGTATATATGCAACCTCTCTGGATCCGACATCATAGAGGTATGAGACTTTTCTGATATCTTTTCTCTTAAGGCCAAGATTCCAGTATCTAAGAGGGATCTTCCTGCTTCCGTGTTCGCAGCTTATAAGGACAGGATTCTTCATCTTTATCTTTGAATCATCAAACATCTTTAGTTCATCAACACAGATTCGTAATCAAGTTTTCCTTCGATATCATCTGAATACAGATTATAGATCATATTGTTTATCTCACATGCAGTCTGACTGTCCAGTCTTGTTCCTGGAGTATATCCTTTTGATAATGCATGGCTTTTCATCATATCAGCCATGTTTCTTCTGTATTTTATCATAGCCTGAAAAGGAGAAAGATATCTTTTTTCTTCATTCCCAAGGCCGTCATATGCCATATCAGTCAGATAGCTTAGGTAATCATGCACAATATCGGACTTTAGCCCGTATCTTATCCCCTGGCTTTCCAGTTTCTTCAGGGTCTTATAAGAAGGCAGCATTATCTTCTCCTCATCTGCATAATAATCACAGTCATCTCTGCTGACCCTTATGTCAAGGCATTTTCTGAAAACATGATCGTTTATTCCCTTATAAAATGCAGCTGCTGCCAGTATATTTGAAGGCAGGTTAGTATCATTTGCTCTTGCTTCCATGGTATTCTGTCTTTCTCTTAAAGGACCCCAGCATGTATCATCTATACTGAAATATTCTTTTGCTTCCTCGCCTATCCCTGATACTCTTATCCATTGATCATACCTGATCATGTCCCGCCTGTCTCTTTGGGAAGCATCCTCAAGATAGTCTGTAAGCTGCCCGTGGAGAGGAAACTCACCAAATATCTTGTTTCTATATGCATTTACCCTGCAGGAATTTAAAGTGTTCTGGCCCTGCAAAAAAGGAGAGCTTGAAAGCATAACAAAAACAGGGTCAAGGGATTCTACAAGATTGTATTGCTTTATGTTTTCATCCTGCTTGTCGATATGTATATGTGTGCCGCAGATAGTATTATGTATCTTGATCCTTTCTTTTCCCCATATCCGGGAATTCACATTATATCTTCCGTCCCCTTCTCTTCTCATATTTCTTCCGTCAGGACCTATGTCAGAAAGGGGAACAGTATTCAGTCCAAGAGAGTCTGCTATGGTTTTTATGTTCTTCAGGCCAGTCCTCATATCTTTTTCAAGATCTTCAAGAGAATTGCAGGGATCACTCACAAACTCAACAAGAGAGTATGTCCCTTCTTTTACGATATTTCCGGGATTTAGAGAACTTTCTAATATCTCATCAGCCCTGTTTGAAAGTTTTCCTTCCTGATCTGTAACAAGCATCTCCAGTTCTATTCCGACTTTAGTGTTGTCTGTCATATTCACCTCTTTGGTATACCATTATGTATACTAAGATATACTTTCTTATTTATAAGAACAATGATTCATTTTTTTGTTAAATAGTAATATTTATATAATAAGAATACTATAAAACAAAATATTGGCAGACAAATTAGATATAAGGAACACTGAAAGGCTTGCGCTTAAATATCTTGAGATGGATGCAAGGATGTCTTTCTCGACCATAGGGAAGAAGCTGAAAAAGAGCCAGCAGCAGATATCTTATACTGTCAACTCCATGGTAAGGAAGGGAATATTACAAAAGTTCTACACTGTCATGGACTATTCAAAATTCGGGGCAATAAGTTTCAGGGTGTATTTCAGGGTAAATTATATAGATGAAAAAAGATTTCTTGAATTCATAAAGCATCTTGCAAAGGACAGCCATGTATCAAGGATATCTGCATGCGGCGGCAGGTATGACCTCCTCTGCAACTTTCTTACCTACAACCCTTCAAAGTTTAACAAGAACCTCCGGGCAATAATAGAAAAATTTTCAGAGCAGGTTCACGATTATCTTATCCTTACAAATATAGTGACAAGGGAATACGGGAGAAAATATCTCATGAAAGAGATACTGCCTGAACATATCGTCGGAGGAGACAGGTATCCTGAAAACATAGATGATGCAGATATGCAGATACTCAGCCAGATATCTGAAGATGCAAGAAAGAGTTCTGTAGATATCGCATCAAGCCTGTCAGTAAATCCAAAGACAGTGATAAACAGGATAAAAAAGCTGAAACAGAAAAAAGTCATAAGATGTTTTCGGCCTCAGATTAATCCGGAAAAAGCAGGCATGGCATCATACATGCTTATGCTAAAATACCACAACATATCTGCAAAAGAAGAAAAAGAGCTTGTCAACTTCCTGAGGATACACAAGAACATCCTGAGGCTTACAAAGACAATAGGAAAGTGGGACATGGAAATAGAGATCGAAGTAAAAAATCCGATGGAACTAAGAAAAGTCGAGATGCAGATGAGGCAGAAATTTTCTTCCATCATCCAGAATATAAGTGCAATACCTGTCTATTACACATACAAATACAGCTATTTTCCTGAATTTATCCTGGAAGATCAGAACAGATAAACCCACCATGCTCCCCATATCAATGAGATGACAAATGCAAGCAGGAAGCTGGGCACAAAAGGAATGCCATATTTGACCAAAACCTTCTTCACCTTAATATCCTTAAGCTTCTTTATCTGCTCTTTGCTTATCCCAAGATCCTTCGGCCCGACTATCTTCTTTCCTTTTACCTTGACTTCTTTTGCTATCCAGTCCCCTTCAGTAAGGACAGAAGGCCTGACCCACTTTAGCATGCAGGCATTCTCTACAGACTTTATGAATATAACTGCATAAAATGATATATAGAATATAAAGAGCATGCCTACGCTGAGCCATTTAATCAGCAGATCGTCTATAAAAAATATTACAAATATAAAAGATATTGCTATACATACAAGATATATCTTTCTTATGATACTTACTGTCCTGCTGTTCATTATCTTCTTAAACTCTCTGACAAATGATCTCCTTTTGATTACAGCACTTACTATCCCCCACAAAAGTCCGTAAAGTGCTCCTGCAAACAGGATGTTTATTATGAAAACTATGAGAAGAGAATCAAGATTAAAGTCAAATCCAAGCACAGCTCCCATGCCCATGAGCATCTTTGAATCTCCTCCGCCCCACTGGCCTGCGTAAAACATAAGATAACCTACAGCTACAAAAATTCCAAGACCGATAACACCCTGCAGAAGAAAACTCCAGTCAAATGTAGCTAAGGAATATATGCCTCTCAGTCCGATGCCTGCTGCTATCATGCTGAAATTGAGCCAGTCAGGAACTTCCCTTGTCTTTATATCTGTATAGCTTCCTATAACAAGAACAAGAAGGGCAACTCCCAGCAGTACTATGTCAATTATCATAAACCCTCTATTTTAGCAAAATATATAAACCTTTTTGTTATTATCTTTAAGTAAATGCTAGAGAGATTCAGGAAAATACTCCAGTCAGGAAACAAGGCTCAGAACGGCAAGAAGATGCTTAGGCATCTTGCTATAACACTTCATGGGCTTGAACTATGGGCAGTCAAGAACAACAGGCCTTTTGAAGAATCATATGAAAAAAGTTTTAAGCTTCTTAAAGATACAATAGGGTTTCAGGCAAAAAAGAACATACCTATCCTTACTATATATCTTCTTCCTGAGGGCCTAAAGAAAGAGGAGCAGTTTGTAATATTCATTAACTATCTTACTGATTTCTTCAGCCAGATTAAGAACTCTTCAATAATACACTCAAACAACATCAAGATATCTGCATTGGGAAAATGGTACGATATTCCTGCAAAAGCTGTAGATTCTATAAAAGAGGCAGTAAAGGAGACAAAAGAATATGATAAGTTTTTCCTTAACTTCTGCATAAACTACAACGGCCAGACAGAGATAGTGGATGCCTGCAGGCTTCTTGGAAGGCAGATAAAAGCAGATAAGCTGGACGTAAATGCGATAACAAAAGATACTATAAAGGACAATATATATTCTTCATATTTCCTTCCGCCAGATCTTATCATCAAGAACGGAAAAAAGAGAAAAACATACGGCTTCCTTCTTTGGGATTCTGTTGATGCAGAGCTTTATTTTACAAACAAATATTTTCCTGACTGCGGGATAAGTGACTTTGCCAGAGCCATTGAATCATATAAGGAAGAAGATTGATAATAGATATATATTTTGCACTTCCTAAAATATTTAATAATATTCTTTCTCCCATAACAGCATGCATTCCAATAATCTTATAGTTCCAGGGTATTTTGAGATATACTGCGGACCCATGAAGAGCGGAAAGACCAAGATGCTGATGGACAGGGTAGAGAAGCTGAATTATATGAACAATTGTAATTTTATATTCATCAATCCTTCTGCAAATACAAGAGATGAAAAGATCAGGTCAAGATGTTTTTCAAAAGATTATGATTGCATAATCATAGACAAGAACAGGCCGGCAGATATTCTTAATCAGGTAAACAAAGATACAGATCTTGTAGCCATAGAAGAGGCGCAGTTCTTTGAGGATAATATAGGCAGGGTTGTAGAAGAACTCATCAGGCAGGAAAAGAATGTAATAGCTGCAGGACTTGACCTTAATTTCAGAGGCGAACCTTTTCATCCGATGCCTTACCTTCTCTCTATCGCAGATGAGATAAACAAACTTACAGCTGTATGCGACTATGAGGGCTGCAGCAGCCTGGCCACCAGAACTCAAAAATTGATAAAAGGGATCCCTGCACATTATGATTCTGAGGAAGAATATATAGGAGGAAGCAATTCAGACCTATCTTACCAGGCAAGATGCATAAAGCACCATATAGTTCCAGGAAAAATCCACGACAGCAGCTTTAGCCGAAAACCACAAGATTTATAAACCACTTGCTAATTCTACGCTTAAACCAATGATTGATGATAGTTTGGCTGTGTCTAATGGGCTATCCACAGTTGGGCTTGAGTGAGGTAATTTTTCTTATTATTTTACCTCAATTACTATAAACACGAGGGTGATAAAACATGTCAGAAGAACCATCAAAAGAAACAGTAGACAAAGTATTGGAAGCTATAGAAGTAGCAAAAGCTACAGGAAAGATCAAGAAAGGGACAAACGAAGTTACAAAATCAATAGAGAGAGGAAAGGCAAAGTTGGTCGCAACAGCTAAAGATGCTTCACCTCCTGAGATAGTGATGCACATCCCTGCATTAGCAAAAGAAAAAGGCATAAAATGCGTGCAGGTTCCTTCTAAAGAAGAGCTTGGAGCTTCAGCAGGAATAGATGTTCCTACAGTTTCAGTAGCTATTGTAGAAGAAGGAGAATCAAAAAAACTGATAAAAGAGATAACAGGATCAAAGGAGTAGAAAGATGGCATCTCCAAGAAAAATGCAGAAAAATGACCAAAAGAAAGGTCAGGATCAGGCTAAAGGTGCTGTAAACTTCACTAAAGCAGTATCTGCCAGAGTAGAAGAGATAATCGGCAGAACAGGAACAAGAGGAGAAGCTGAACAGGTAAGATGCAAGGTTCTTGAAGGCCGAGATTCAAATAAGATATTAAGAAGAAACGTAAAAGGTCCTGTAAAAGTAGGAGATATACTTATGTTAAGAGAGACTGAGATAGAGGCTCGTCCTTTAACAAGGAAAAGCAGAGGAACAGGTGCATAAAGATGGCGAGATGTATTTTTTGTAGGACAAACATTGAAAAAGGTACAGGCAAGATATTTGTCATGAAAGACGGAAGAACTATAGATTTCTGCTCAAACAAATGCGAAAAGAATATGATTAAGCTTGGAAAGAAAAACACAGAGCTTAAATGGATAACCAAGAAGTCTGAAAAAGAGAAAAAAGAAGAGCTTATCGAAGAGCTTGAAGAATCTTCTAAAGAAGAGGAAAAACCAAAACCAAAAGGGAAGGAAAAATAAGATGGCAGAGGAAAACATACAGCAGACATTAGTTCTCATAAAGCCGGACGGACTTGTAAAATCATTGACAGGAAACATCCTTACAGCATTATCCGAGACAAAGCTTATAATAGCAGGAGCAAAGATAGTCCAGGTTGACCGTGAACTGGCTGAGAAACATTATAATAAGCTTAGAGAAGAGAAAGGGGACGAGATATTTGAAGAGGTCCTTAAGTATATACAGGGACATTATCATACAAACCGGGTTCTTGCACTAGTATATCAGGGAGAGAACGCCATATCAAAAGTAAGAGAGATCGCAGGAGAGACAAATCCTGAAAAAGCTTCTCCTATCTCCATAAGGGGAAAATACGGAAGGATCGTAAGCTCAACAGGAGTATTTGAGAATGTTGTCCATTGTTCAGACTCTGAGGAAAATGCTGAACGTGAGATAAAGATATGGTTTAAGCCTGACGAGCTTTCAAACATAATGTATCCTACTGAAGAAAAAACAACAACAAAAACAGAATTAAGCTGGAAAGAGGAGGTTGAATAAACATGGCTGAAAAGATGGTTGAGAAAGTAAAAAGGCTTTCAGATAATCCTAAGAATATAAGAAATATAGCGATATGCGCGCATATCGATCACGGAAAGACAACATTTTCTGATAATCTGCTTGCAGGAGCAGGTATGATGTCAGAGGAACTTGCTGGAAAACAGCTGGTACTTGATTTTCATGAAGACGAATCAGCAAGAGGCATAACTATTGATACTGCGGCTGTATCTATGGTGCATAATTTTGAAGATTCTGAATATCTTATCAATCTTCTAGACACTCCAGGGCATGTTGATTTTGGAGGAGACGTAACAAGAGCTATGAGGGCGGTTGACGGAGCGATAGTTCTTTGCTGCGCTTCAGAAGGAATAATGCCTCAGACAGAGACAGTACTTAGGCAGGCTCTCAAGGAAAGGGTAAAACCTATACTTTTTATAAACAAGGTTGACAGGCTTATCAAAGAGCTTAAGCTTACTCCTGAAAAGATGCAGGAAAGGTTTGTAAAGATAATAACACAGGTAAACAAGCTCATAAACCAGATAGCTGAAAAAGAATACGGGGAAAAATGGTCAAAGATATCTCCCACAGACGGAAATGTCGCTTTTGGATCAGCTTTCCATAACTGGGCCTTGTCAGTCCCTTACATGCAGGATAAAGGGATAACTTTCAATGATGTAATAGATGCTTATGAAAAAGGCGGAGAAGCATACAAAGAACTTGCAAAGAAAGCGCCCATCCATGAGGTCGTTTTGGATATGGTAGTAGACCATCTTCCTAATCCTGTAGATGCCCAGAAATACAGGATACCTAAGATATGGCACGGAGACAATGAATCAGAACTTGGGCAATCACTTATCAAATGTGACTCAAAAGGAAAGCTTGGCTTTGTAATAACAAAGATAGTAGTGGATCCTCAAGCAGGAGAGATAGCTGCAGGAAGGCTTTTTTCAGGAACTATCAAAAGGGGCATGGATGTCTATATGAACAAGGCAAAGCAGAATGCCAAGATACAGCAGGTATTCATCTATAATGGTGCCAAAAGGGAGATAATAGAAGATGTTCCTGCAGGAAATATAATAGGTATTGCAGGATTAAAATCAACTCCTGGAGAGACAGTAACACTTGAACAGGACGAGCCTTTCGAGGCCATAACCCATATATTCGAGCCTGTAGTGACCAAAGCTATAGAAGCTACAAAACCTGCAGACCTGCCTAAGCTTATAGAAGTCTTAAGGCAGATCGCAAAAGAGGACCCCACTGTAGAGATCGAGATCAATGAAGAGACAGGAGAGCATCTTCTACATGGGATGGGAGAGCTCCATCTTGAGATTATAGAGAACAGGATAAAGACCGAGAAGAATGTTGAGGTCAAGACATCCCCTCCTATCGTAGTTTACAGGGAGACAGTTTCAAAGCCTTCCCCAGAGATGGAAGGAAAATCCCCTAACAAGCACAACAAGTTTTACATGATCGTAGAGCCTCTTGAAGACGAGATATACAACGCAATAAAAGAAGGCAAGATCAGAGAAGGAAGGATAAAAAAGAAAGATCCTGAACTGAGAGATGCCTTTGTAGAAGCTGGCATGGACTCCAAAGAAGCAGAAAAGGTAAAAAATGTATATGAAGGAAATATATTTATGGATATGACCAGGGGTCAAGTATATATCAATGAAGTCATAGAATTGATACTTGATGAGTTTGAAAATGTCATGAGAGGAGGCCCTTTGGCCAAAGAGCCTTGCGTAAGACTGAAAGTAAGGATGATGGACATGAAACTTCATGAAGATGCTATCCACAGAGGTCCTGCACAGGTATATCCTGCAGTGAGAGAATCTATAAAACTAGCTATGATGTCTGCAAAGCCTATAGTATATGAGCCTATACAAATAACAAGGTTCGAGGCTCCTCTTGAATATGCTGGTGAGCTTTCAAAATTAGTTGCCCATAGAAGAGGACAATTGCTGGATATGACAGAGGAATCAGGCTCATCTATAGTTAAGGCAAAGATGCCGGTTGCAGAAACATTCGGATTATCATCAGATCTGAGATCAGCTACAGGGGGCAGAGGAACAAGCTCTCTTATCGACCAGATGTTTGAAAAACTTCCGGAAGAGCTGCAGCAGAAAGTAGTTCAGCAGATAGTGAGTAGGAAAGGTCTTGAAGAAGGACAGCTTGGAGCATAAAACCAAAAACTTTTTAAATGTCCTTAAAAAACCATAAACAAATACTCACAATAAAACATTATCGGGGTGTATATAAAAAATGGCAAAAGAAAAACCACACATAAACATTGTATTTATAGGACACGTTGATGCAGGAAAATCAACAACAGTAGGAAGATTACTTTTTGACAGCGGAACATTTGATGAACAGACACTGAAGAAGCTGAAAGACAAGGCAGCAGAGCTTGGAAAAGCAGGATTTGAGTTTGCTTTCGTAATGGATAACCTTAAGGAAGAGCAGGAAAGGGGAGTAACCATCGATCTTGCTCACAAGAAGTTCGAGACAAACAAATATTACTTCACAATAATCGACGCTCCAGGCCATAAGGACTTTATCAAGAACATGATTACAGGAGCTTCACAGGCAGATGTTGGAGTCCTGGTAGTAGCTGCTACAGATGAAGAGCTTCAGCCTCAGACAAAAGAGCATGTATTCCTATCAAAGACATTAGGAGTTAATGACATGATCGTTGCTGTAAACAAGATGGATGCAGCAAAATATGATGAAGCTGTCTTCAACAAACAGAAAGAAAGACTCTCAGAACTGCTTAAATCAGTAGGATTCAATCCAGATAATGTTCCATTTATACCGTTAGCTTCACTGGTTGGAGATAATGTTGCTAAGAAATCAGAGAACATGTCATGGTACAGCGGAAAGACACTTCTTGAGCAGATGGACGAGCTAAAAGAGCCTGAAAAACCTGTTGACAAGCCACTAAGGCTACCTATCCAGGATGTATATAACATCACAGGAATAGGTGTTGTTCCTGTAGGAAGAGTAGAGACTGGAGTCATGAAGATAGGTGACAAGGTAACTATTGTTCCTGGAAGAGAAGGAAAAGGAATATCAGGAGAAGTCAAGACTATTGAGATGCATCATGAGCAGGCTCAGGAAGCTGAACCAGGAGATAACATAGGATTTAATGTTCGTGGAGTTACAAAGAAGGACATTGCAAGAGGAGATGTGCTTGGACACTCAGACAATCCTCCTACCGTAGCAACTGAATTTACAGCACAGATGGTAGTTTTGAACCATCCGACTGTCGTTACTGTGGGATATACACCAGTATTCCATATCCACACAGCGCAGGTTGCATGCCAGGTGGTTGCTATAGAGAAGAAGCTTGATCCTGCTACAGGAGAGGTTGCAGCAGAAAATCCAGACTTTATCAAGAATGGAGATACTGCAATAGTTAAGATTAAACCTGTTCAACCATTGGTCATAGAAAAATCAGAGGAGATTCCGGAAATGTCAAGGTTCGCTATCAGAGATTCTGGATCTACTGTGGCGGCTGGAATGTGCATTGACCTGGTCAAGAAAGAATAAAAATAAATTTTTTTTATTTTTAATCTTATGTATGGTGAACAAGGGTTTATCATGCAGCAACCTCATACTAATCAGAGATAAAAATGCAAAAAGCAAGAATAAAACTAGCAAGTACAGACATTGACAAGATCAATGAGGTATGTGATCATATTAAAGATATTTCTACTAAAACCGGGGCCGACATGCGCGGACCTATACCCTTACCCACTAAAAAGATGAAAGTTACAACTCTTAGAGGTCCTGACGGCCGTGGAACCAACACTTTTGAAAGGTTTGAGATGAGAGTCCATAAAAGGGTTATAGATCTTGGCATGGATGAGAGAGCCTTAAGGTTGGTGATGAGAGTACCTATTCCCCAAGGCCTTAACATAGAGATAGAGATGGTCGAGTAAAAGATAAAGGATGACAGGTGCTTTTGATGCTGAAAAATGAGCCTCCCTTGACTCTGGACAGGTTAGCTTCTTTTTTCTATCCTCTTCTAAAAGATACAAAATTCAATGTTTATAAAAACCACTATGATTCCAGTATAAGCATAAGCATCATCACAAAAGAAAACTCAAACATAATCAATAATGAGGTTTTTAGGGTCTATTATGACGGGCATGTAGCAGATAACAGGAAATTTATAGAATCGATAGGGCATCCCGAATGCTATAAAAGATTAAAGAGTTTTATTGAATCTATGGGGCTTAAACACTTCCATAACCATTATCTTGATTATCTTGATAAAAGGCTTGAAGAAGCTATAAGATGATTTTCTAGAAAATATTGATACAAAGCCTGCAGAACCATCAGCTTTAAATATGCTTGACAAGAATATTTCTTATGAACCAGACAATAAAGAATACAGGTTTGACTCTATTAGCAACTGTTTTATTTAATGCTGCAGGGTATATTGGGCTCCAGAGGGCTGAGAATGTTGATTTCTATAAGCAGAACACTGCAGATCTTAAAAAGATGGAAAGAGCATCCCAAAAAGAGAAGAAGCTTGCAGAATTTCTTAAGGAAACAAGAAAAAAAGACAGTCTTCAGAGCAGCAGGCTGGAAGAATCTATTGAAAACTTTCAGGATAATTGGTCAGATATCCAGGAAAATAGGATAAGAAGCATAAGAAGAGGTGAGCTTAGAGAGCCTGACGGAGAGATATTCTATTTTAAGCCTGAAAAAAAGCAGAAACAAAAGAAAAGGGCAAGAGAGCCTATAAAGAATAAAAGCATAGACAAGCTGGTAATAGCATATTCAAAAGCTGTTTCAAAAAAGATAAAAATGGACCCTAAACTTATCTATATGACTGCATGGACAGAGTCAGGAAGATGGCTTAACAAAGGCATGTTAGATGTTCCTGAAAGATATGAACCTAAATTTAAGAAAAGATATGTAGATCCATTATTTAAAGAAGCAGGAAATAGACTGAAGAAAAACAAGTATACAGAATGGTTTTTTGATGCCTGCAATGTAGATCCTGGATCAGATATCAAGACATACAGGAAAAAACTTGAGGAATTTAAGAAAGACCTTGCAACATCTTATGGAGTATGCCAGGTAATGGGCATGAATGCTTTAGCATTGGGGTTCAAAGGCCATCCAGAAGAGCTTAAGATGTTCAGCAACAGTATGATTGCAGGAGCAAAGATGATAAAGCTCAACAAGAAAAAGACAAGCTCAAACCCTATAAAAGTAGCTAGGATGTACAATACAGGGAGCTTATACAGGAATCCTACAAAAGGCCACCTTAAAAGAGCAAAAAAATACTACAATCAGGCAAATAAAAAATTCAATTAAACCTCTTAAGTATACTATATCTGTTATTATTTTACCACCAATAGGTAACATAGACAAATCACAACTTTTATAAATAGCCTGTTTTACCATATTGAATTATGGGTAGAATAAAAACATCATTGATAAAAAGGATAACCTTTGATCTGTTCAGGAAACACAAAGAGGAATTTAAGAAGACATTCGAAGAGAATAGGGAACTTGTTGAGCAGTTTGCAGATATTCCAAGCAAGAAGCAGAGGAATATCATAGCTGGATACGTGACAAGACTAGTAAAAGAACAGGATTAAAGAGGCACCAAGATGAGTGAAGAAGAAACGAATGAAAAAGGAAATGACAACAACATCTTCGTAGGTGGAAAACCCTTTATGAACTATGTAACTGGAGTAGTCATGCAATTCACGACTAAAAATGCAGATGAAGTTATCATAAAGGCAAGAGGGAAATACATCTCAAGAGCTGTTGATGTTGCTGAAGTTGCAGCAAAAAGATTTCTTGAAGGCACAGTTGATGTCAAAAAGATAGAGATAGATTCCGAAGAGTTCAAGAATAAGGAAGGGAAACAAGTTAGAGTATCAACAATAGAGATAACTCTTGGAAAGAAATAAAGGTGAGAATATGATAGCTGTTATAGTGATATTGGCTTTGGCATTGATCGGATTGTCAGCTGTTTTTTATGCAAAGAACAAGAACCTTAAGCCTGAAAAATACATCTGGGTAGGACAAGGAGAAGATCCATTTAAACGAGATTGAATTTCTTTTTTTATTTTAAGCAGATAAGTTTTTAAACTGTATTCTTTTAGGCATTCTTATGGGCCTGTAAGCTAATGGATACTTTGTCCAAGATTTGGACACAGCTGAAAAGACTGTCCGGCTTCGGAGACGATGTCAAAGACACCGGAAAATCGGGGTTCGAATCCCTGCAGGCCCGTAACAAAGTGCAGGGCCAAAGGGTCCCGGGAACTGGTTTCCGACTACCCTGCAGGCCCGTAACAAAGTGCAGGGCCAAAGGGTCCCG
>WJJM01000057.1 GCA_014729675.1 Candidatus Woesearchaeota archaeon
AAATTGTTGACAATTTTAGAAAATTTATTAAACTTGTATTTTATAACATCCATTGTAAATAGCACCTCTTTTTTGTCTGGTAACTAAAAAGAAATTATCGGTGCTATTTATACTTATTTAAAAAGCAATTCTACAGAGCCGTTTTTCAATCTAAAGTTCTAGAATATATCTAAGAAAAAACAGATGAATTAAACTATTTCCTGCAGTTATAGATCACAGTGCTTGGAGGGATGTTCCTGAAAGACCTTTTTATCTCTACTGTCCCGAACCTTTGCTCAAGCTCTTTCTTTACAGCTTTGCAGTACTGCAGCTGGACATAATTCCCGCGGTCTAATGTATCATAGCACTGCTGTATTATATGCTCTCTTTCAGCCTTTTTCATTGTTGTCAAAGGGATAGTGCTTATTATACAGTCAACACCACTTGTATGATCTCTTATGTTTCCTGCATCATCAACTATGACCTCTAACCTTGGATCATTTATATTCCTCTTTAGCTCCTTTGCTAATCTTGGATTTATCTCAAAAGAAAGCAGTTTTCCGTCTTCAGGAAGTTCTTTTAGTATCTCTTTTGTAACCTTTCCGCTTGCAGCCCCCAACTCAATAACATATTTTGCATCTCCTATCTGCCCTGCCATCTTTCTTGCAGCATACTTTGATGTAGGAAAACAGGTAGACATCTGCTTAGGCTCTCTCCTGAAATTCACAGAATATAATATAAAATCCTTTGCATACCTCTTCCATGACATATATCTTTTGTAATCTCTTATGTTTATAAGTGTTTGTTTTTGAGAAAAAGATTTGACATTGGTTTATAGGAAGAATATGCTAAGAATCAAGATAATTCAACCGCAAAGCTTATACAGACATACTTAATCCTTGTTTAGAAAAAAAGTAACTAATTTCTAACACTGATCAATAAGAATAATACGTTTGCCAATAGGTAAATTATTAGGTTAATATGGCAAATATGATGCAAGAAGAAAGATTTAAATAATCAAAAGCATTAAATTTTGATTATGACAAAAGCAATAATATTCGACCTGGATAACACATTGATTGATTTCATGAAGATGAAGAAGATTGCAGTAGAAGAAGCTGTTGATGCAATGATAGATGCTGGATTAGCTGTTCCAAAGAAAAATGCCCTTGATGAGCTTTATAAGATATATTACAAAGTAGGATTGGAAGATCCTCATATCTTTGAAAGATTCTTAAAAAAGATAACCGGTAAAGTTGATCATAAGAAATTAGCTTATGCTATCGTTGCCTACAGAAATGTCAGGACTGGCTTTTTGCATCCATATCCTGGAACAAAGAGGACTTTGATAAAACTGAAAGAAAAAGGCCTTAAGCTAGCCATAGTCTCAGATGCTCCTAAACTGAAAGCATGGATCAGATTGGTAAATATGAAGATAGATGACTTCTTTGATGTTGTTGTCGGAAAAGAAGACACAGGAAGATTAAAGCCTTCAAGGCTGCCTTTTCGTGCTGCCCTGAGAGAACTTAAAGTCAAGCCATCAGAATGCCTAATGGTAGGAGACAGGCCTGAAAGAGATATTAAAGGAGCAAGAGCATTAGGAATGAAGACCTGCTTTGCTAAGTATGGTTATGAAGGGGATAGTAAAGTTAAGAGTGATTTTGTTATTGATGATATAAGTGAATTGGTGAATTTGATTAAAGATGGAAATAGACATTAAATGCGCTGCGTGTGGAAAAAGAACCTTAAATGTTAATATTGGCGAGGTTATCTATGATATTGAAAACCCATCTAAAACAATAATGATAAAGAATAGTTTGATTTGCCCCAAATGTAAGAAAGATATTAACAATAAAGAATGTTTGATAAGATCTCATGATATATTAATGGGTTTTATTGCAGCAAATATTTGTATGGATGAAGGAGATGTCCCTCCCCATTTAGATGGAACATTTCCCTTAAAGAAAAAAGATTATGATATTATCAAAAAAAATTTTAAGACAAGGCCAAAATTAGTAAAAAAATTTTAAGGCTGTATAATCTAAAATGATCCTAACAAAATCAAACTATATGATCGGGCTTCAGTGCCCAAAATATCTATGGATGTCAGTCTATAAGAAAGATGAGCTTCCTGAACCAGATGAAGCAACACAGCATAGGTTTGACCAGGGGCATGTTCTTGAAGAATATGCTCATAAGCTGTTTCCGTCAGGGATATTGATCTCTTCAGAAAATTTCATAAAAAACATTGAAAAGACAAAAGAATTATTGAAGAACAGAAAACCCTTGTTTGAAGCAGGAATATCATCTAACAGCTTATTCTCAAGAGCAGATATTCTAAAACCCGTCGGAAAAGATGAATGGGATGTTATAGAGGTAAAAAGCAGTACAAAGCTAAAAGACGAACATATCCTTGACCTGGCGTTCCAGAAATACACTTATAAAAAAGCAGGATTGAATATAAGAAACTGCTATCTTATGCACATAAACAAAGAATACGTCAGAAAAGGCGATATTGAGCCAAAAAAGCTTTTTGAAAAAGAAGATATAACAGAACAGGCAGATGAATCATTAAAAGATGTTGAGCAGAACATAAGAGATATATTCAAAATTCTCTCATTGAAAAAGCCGCCTGAGTTTCAACTAGAAGACATAGATACATGTTTTTATGATAATCCTATCTTAGATGAATTCTTTCAGTCATTGCCTGGTGGAAGCGTGTTTGAGCTTTACAGAGGCGGAAAGAAATGCATTGACCTCTTCGGTAGAAATATCTTTATGCTTGCAGATATTCCTGAAGAATATAAGCTTACAGGACATCAGGAAATACAAAGAAGATGCGCAGGAACAGGAAACCCCCATATTGATAAAAAAGAGATAGAGGGGTTTATCAATGATCTTGATTATCCTCTGCATTATCTTGATTTTGAAACTTTCCAGATGAGCATCCCTCCTTTTGACAATACATATCCCTACCAGCAGATACCATTTCAATATTCACTTCATGTTGTAGACTCTCCTGGGTCAAAGCCAAAGCACATTTCTTTCTTAGCAGAAGGCTCTAAAGATCCAAGAAAGAAATTCTTATCTTCTTTGAAAGAAGCATTAGGCAGTAAAGGAGATATAATTGTTTATAATCAGTCTTTTGAACAGAGAATACTAAAAAGCCTTGCTGAATTATTCCCTAAAGAAAAGAAATGGGTAGAATCAATCTTTGAAAGAATGGTAGATCTGCTTATCCCTTTCAGAAGATTCCATTATTACAATCCAAAGCAGAAAGGCTCTGCCTCGCTAAAAGATGTTTTG
>WJJM01000058.1 GCA_014729675.1 Candidatus Woesearchaeota archaeon
AAATTGTTGACAATTTTAGAAAATTTATTAAACTTGTATTTTATAACATCCATTGTAAATAGCACCTCTTTTTTGTCTGGTAACTAAAAAGAAATTATCGGTGCTATTTATACTTATTTAAAAAGCAATTCTACAGAGCCAATTTAAACACAACATTTATATACATGAATTATAGATTTTTATCATATGATGCAGATAACATTTCCAGACGATACTAAGGTTAACTATAAGGAAGGAGCCACTCCGGGAGATATTGCAGCAGATATCGGAGCAGGCCTTGCAAAGGCAGCTCTTGCTGCAAAAGTAGATGGGGAACTTGTTGACCTTTCTTATGAGATAAAAAAGGATTCTGAAGTTAAGATAATCACATTCAGGGATGATGAAGGTAAAGATATATTCAAGCATTCTGCTGCGCATGTTCTTGCTGCAGCTGTCAAGAGACTTTTCAAAGATGTAAAATTTGGGATAGGGCCTGCTATTGAGGATGGTTATTATTATGATTTTGATGTAAAGGAGCCATTTTCTGAAGAAGATCTTGAAAAGATAGAAGCTGAGATGAAGAAGATAATCAAAGAGGATCTTAGTTTTGAAATAAAAGATGTTTCCAAGAAAGAGGCTGAGAAGATATTCAAAGACCAGCCTTATAAATTAGAGCTATTGCATGAAGTTGAGAATCCTTCTGTGTATAAGCTTGGAGATTTTACAGACCTTTGCAAAGGACCCCATGTTCCATGCTCTGGAAAGATAAAAGCTGTTAAACTTACTAAGATAGCAGGAGCATACTGGAAAGGAGATTCTTCAAACAAACAGCTGCAGAGGATATACGGAGTTGCATTTCCTGAAGAGAAACAACTAAAGAAGTATCTGAAACTGCAGGAAGAGGCTGAGAAAAGAGACCACAGGAAGATAGGAAAAGCTATGGAACTGTTCTCTATACATGATGAAGCTCCGGGAATGCCTTTTTTCCACAACAAAGGGACTTTTGTATGGGAATCTCTTAAGGATTTTATGACCAAAGAGATGAGAAATCTTGGATATGGATTGAATAAAACACCCATAATATTAAACAAATCACTCTGGCTCAAGTCAGGCCACTGGAACCATTACAAGGACAATATGTATTTTACAAAGATAGATGAAGGAGAATATGCTGTAAAGCCGATGAATTGTCCTGGGAACCTTCTTGTCTATAAGACAAGACAGCATTCTTACAAAGAGTTGCCGATCAAAGCAGGAGAATTTGGATTAGTACATAGGCATGAGCTTTCAGGGGTTTTAAGTGGGTTGTTTAGAGTAAGGGTATTTACACAGGATGATGCACATGTCTTCTGTATGGAAGAGCAGCTGGAAGAGCAGATAATAGAGCTTTTTGAGCTTATAGAAAAAGTATATTCAACATTTGGATTCAAGTATGAGGTTGAGCTTTCTACAAAGCCTGCAAAAGCTATGGGTGATCCAAAACTTTGGGACAAGGCTGAGAAGATACTTGCTGATTCGCTTAAAGCTAAAAAGATAAAATATAAGTTAAATCCTGGAGATGGTGCTTTTTACGGACCTAAGATAGATTATCATATAAAGGATGCAATCGGCAGATCATGGCAGTGCGGAACAATACAGCTGGATTTCTCTATGCCTGAGAAATTCGATCTTACTTATGAGGGCCAGGACGGAAGAAAGCACAGGCCTGTGATGCTTCACAGGGCTATCTATGGAAGCCTGGAAAGATTCATGGGAATACTTATAGAGCATTTTGCAGGATGGTTTCCTTTATGGCTTGCCCCTCTGCAGGTCAGGGTTATAGCTGTTTCAGATGAATTTAATGATTATGCTATGAAAGTTGTTTCTGAGCTTAAGAAGGCTGGAATCCGTGTTGATTTTGATGACAGAGCTGAATCAACAGGAAAGAAGGTCAGGGATTCACAACTGGAGAAGGTTCCTCTTGTTTTGAATGTCGGGGAGAAGGAAGAAAAGGCTGGAACAGTGGCTGTAAGGACAAACAAGGATGGAAAGCTTAAGTTTGGAGTAAATCTGGATTCTCTTATCAGAAAGATAACCAAGAATATTGCAGACAAAGAGATAGAGTTTAAGGTTTAGATTATCCTCTCATCTATATATTCATTTTTTAGACTGATCTTATGTGCAGTGCTGTTTGTTCTGAGAAGCAAATTTATATATTTAAGAGCTTATAACTACTATTAAGTAATTACAAATAGGAAGATTTATAAAGGAGTAATAAATTAAAATATCTATGAAATTTAGAGAATTTGGAAAATCTTTGGCAGACTATATCAAAGAGATTTATCTTGAAAAAAGTAAAGAGATTCCTCAGGAAGGAGTTCATGCTGACCTTCACATGCATCCATATATCAAGGATAGGAATTCTTTGGAGCATACATTAGATGTTATGTATAATAATGAGATTGACCTTCTTGCCATAACAACGCATGGAAAAGGAAGCAAGAAGGAGCATGACTTCTGGAAAGTGAAGGAGCTTATCAAAGAGGAAGGCATGGAGATGGATGACAAGGGGAGATACTTTTCTATAGATTATAAGGAAAAACAGCTTAACTTTATAGGCGGTTATGAGATGTATGTTTATCTTCCGGATGTAAAAGGAAGGATAGATATTATCTCTTTGATGCCTGAAAAAGGGTTTGAAAAAGTTGCTGAAAAAGGCATGAATTTTGATGATTACATGGAATTGAACAGAAAATATGATTCTATGGTTGTAGGGGCGCATCCATTTACATTGTGGGATCCTTTTTTATATAGGTTGATACCTTTCAGGCTGGCTGATGAAGAGGAAAGAAGAAATATCCAGGAGAATTTTTTTACAGAGGTTGATTGTGTTGACCTTGTCGCGACAAATGCATTATGGATGAAAATAAGCGATAAGCTTGTCGAAGAATGTTATGAAGGCAAAGCTCTGGCTAATTCTGATGTGCATGCAAAATGCAGGTTTGCAAGGACCAGGATCGGTGAAAGCAGGAATATATTTCCAGAACTTGATCTTGGAACTGATTCTGAGCTTTATGGATCCTTATTGGATAATATCAGATCTGGAAATTTTGAAAGTCATCTTAAGCATCTAAGTCCTGAACAGTTTTTTGTTTCCTTGTGCACAGGAGACAATCCTCCTGGTTTTCCTTAACAGTTAAATTTAAATATAATCAGATATTTCATCTTATGATGGATGAAGTTGAAGCTACGCTTGCTGTTGTATCAGAATTGGCATTGTATGGATTTTTCTATTATCTTCTCTATATATTCAAAGTTGAGACTAATCTTTTGTTGAGTGCGTTGATTCTTACTGCTGCGATAAATCTTGCAGTGGCATTTTCTCCAGCATTGATGTGGTATAAGAAGCACTAAAAAGAGGGGTGAAAAATATGGCAAAAAAGAAAAGCACTAAAAAAGCAAATGTTTCCCAAGAAAAGGTATCTGCATGTGTTATATGTGATGCAAAAGTATGCAGATTCTGCGCATCATTGGCAGTGATTGCAGGAGTATTGTTTCTGCTGCAGGATCTTGGAGTATGGAACTTCTGGAACATAAGCTGGTATACAGTTGGATTTATACTTGCAGGATTAGCATTCCTTAAACACAAATAATTTTTTTCTTTTTTCCTAATCTTTTTAAATCAAGAATAATATTTCTATCCCATGCACAAGAAGATAATGCATACTGGGATAAGTTTTATAATAGCAAGCCTAGCAGCTGTCGGGCTTAATACATTGAAAGATTCATATTATAATCCGGGATCAAGATATGATATAGGGGAATCTTTTCCTTATAGCAGAAAAACAGATAAGGATGGTTCTACCATAGTCAGAACCTTTGAAATCGGCAGCAAGATACATAAGATATATATCGATCCTGATGATTATATCCTAAAAAAAGGATATAGGAGAAATGCTGGTCTTGAGGAGATTCCGGGATACACTGATCCTGATGACGAGGAACTGATTGAGCTACTAAAACATAATCTTGATATTCCCTCGGGTAACAAAGAAGAGGATGCTGAAAAGATAATGGATTTTGTTCATAGGCATGTCTATGTGCCTGACAGGTATAATCATGTAAAAACTCCGATAGAGACTATTGTTGAAGGGTGCGGAGACTGTGAAGACCTTTCAATCCTTGCAGGTTCTATGCTTGCGGCAGCAAAGATAGATTTTGCATATATCGCTGTACCTGCTTATGAAGATAAGAATGCACACATATTAGTCGGGATTGCAGGGGATTTTAAGGGGGAATCTTTTTCTCATAAAGGAAAAAAATATTATGCTGCAGAAACAACAGGAACAAGGTGGCCTGGCAAGCCTGCAGGATGGAAGATCGGACAGCTGCCCGACAAGAGCTGGAAAACACTTGATGTGAAAGTGCTTGAGTATTCTCAATAAAGAATCCCAACAACAACTCCTTTTACATCATCGAATCTAACTTTATAGGGATCTGGTTCTTTGTTGTTGTCTCCTTTTGTTACACAGAACCAGCCTAACTTGTCCTGGCCTGTGAGGACTACCCTGTGGATGATAACTTTGGAGCCCTGCCTGAATGAGATGATGTCTCCTTTGTTGATAAATGAGGTGTCCTGAGGTTTTAATTCAAGGGAGACAGAGTCTGCATTCAGAACAGGCTCCATAGAGTGAGTATCTTTTACTCTTGCCCAGATAAGGTTATCTTTTTCTATTAGGGCTCTGTCTTTAAACACAAAAAGGTCTTCATCATTAATATGGTCAGAAGGAGATTCTGTTGGAACTGCGTCTTCTGAAAAAGCATATCTGCTTTCTGAGCCCTGTACAAATACTGTAACAAGCACTCCTAAAATAAAAGCGCATACTATTATCAATAGTTTTTCATTACGCATTCCACCACCCCTTAAGATAATATTAGATTTATGAGTATATAATATTTAAGTTTCACTTTAGAATGGTTAATATTTCTCTTTTAAAGGCTTGCCTAAACCAGTATACATAATAGTAACATTTATATACTAAAAGTGTTTATAATATATCAAGATGAGGGTAAAAGAGGTGTGTGTGCTAGTAGTACTTGCTCTAGCTGCAGTTGTTTATGCTGCGCCGGATGCAGATGTAAATTTAGTTCCTGTTTCTTTTTATGAGACAAATGAGATGCTGTTCAATATCACTATAGACAATCTTTTCAAGGAGGAAGTGATTGAAGAGGTAAGAGTGAATACAGAGAATCTTGAGGTGCAGGGGGTCGTGAATTTCAACGGATGGCAAAGCAATTTTTCTGAAGACAGCATAAGATGGCATGAAGGAGATATAGAGAACAACATGATAGCATTGTTCCAGTTCTATGCAAAAGCAGGACTTGTAGATGATGATACTGGTTCAGATATTGAGATAATATCTGAAGGAAACGGGGAAACAACAGATATAATACAAGTTACTATATTAAATGATGATACTTCTCCTAATATTTCAAACAATGTTCCTTCAGACGGAGGATTTCTAAGAGAAGGCATAGCTGATCAGGAAGTTTCAATCGATGCAGAGGACCCTGAGACAGGAATAAAGAATGCAAGCTTCAGCTATTGGGACTGCAGTGCAAATGCAACAAATGTTACAGTATATGATACAGAGCTTGAATGCAGCAATGGAACATGTGTTGATAATGTTGACCTTTCCCATCATGAAGAGGGAGACAGGCTTTGCTTTGAGTTTACCGTTTATAATAATGCTTTAGAGTCAAGCACTATATCAGGAGAAGCTGGATTTGACGGAACTGCTCCTGAAGTTGAACTCATAGCTCCTGATAATGGAAGCTACGGAGGAAACAACACTTTATTCTCTTTCAATGCAACAGACAATCTTGCTCCTACACTTGAATGTACGCTTGTAATAGATGGGGAAGACATAGATTCTGCGGTCGTGGACAATGGAGATGCTTCTTCAGCTAATTATGACATGAGCGGTGTTGAAGAAGGGACACACAGCTGGAAAGTAAGATGTTCAGATTGGGTAGGATTGGAAGCAGGATCAGATTCAAGAGATATAATAATAGACAATACTGCTCCTGAGATAACTCTTGTTGAGCCTGAGAACAATTCAATGATAGGGGATGAGGTTATAGTGAATATTGATGTTACTGACAATTATGAGGTTGCTGATATAGATTACAGCATAAGCCTTAACTCTTCTGAACTTCCAGAGGGAGAGAACAATCTGGCTGTAACTGCTGAAGATGCTGCTGGAAACGTCGCTGTTAAGGAATTCAAATTTACTGTTGACAGGACTGCTCCTGTTATCAGCATCATAGCTCCTGAAGAGAACGCAACTTCAGATGTGCATGTTGATTTTGTCTTTGATGCAGATGACAATCTTGATGATGTCCTGAACTGCAGTGTTTATGTTGATGGTGTTTTAGAAGTTAATGAAGATGTAAATAGCAGTGCAAATATAAGCAGGATACTGCCTATGGATAACTATACATGGAAGGTTGAATGTTCTGACGATGCAGGCAATACTAAAGTTTCAGAAGAAAGAAACCTTATTGTTACAGATATTACAGGTCCTGATATATTAAGTGATGTAGTGTATGTTGCAAGGACAGAAGACTATACTTTCGATGCAAATATAACTGACCCAAGCGGAGTGGCTGATGTTAAGTTATGGTTCGGAAATGAACTGGATGTAACTGAAGATGGAGATATATATTTTGGAATTATAGAGACTGATGTTAGTCATGCATTGGGAACATACAATATAACTATCTTTGCGAATGATACATTAGGAAATTCAAATTCACTTGTTGACGAGTTTGAGCTTATACAGGGATATAACATTACTATCAGTTTAGATCCTGCAAGCGTTACAGAGGGAGGAGATGTTCAAGTCAGCGGAATCGCTTTACTGGATGACGGCGGAGATGTTCCTGAAGATTCTGTAATGCTTTATCTTGTAAATGATACTGTCAATGCAAGCATAGAAGATGGAAGCTATACTCATACATTTACTGCTGAGGAGGCAGGAACATATACTATAAGAGCTGTTGTTGTTGATTCAGTGGGCTATGAGCATTCTGCTGAAGCTGAGATTAGTGTGGCGGCACCTGTACAACAACAGTCTTCTGGAAGTGATTCTTCTTCAGGAAGCTCTGGAAATGATTTCTACTGTGGAGACGGAATATGCACAACTGCTTCAGCTGTGAATGAAGACTGCGGAAACTGTCCTGAAGACTGCGGAAACTGTCCTGTTGAAGAGGATGAATCAGAAGAGTCATCAGGCGGCATAAATATAACAGAGGAAAAAACCTCCCCTGATGAACCAAGGGAGCCAAGCCCTGGTGTAGGAGCAGCTTCATCATGGTTTAACAGCAGCATAGTGTCCAACCTTTGGGCTGTATTGCTGTTTGCACTGATAATAGGAGTGCTTTTTGTCTTCAGCAGGAAGAAGAAAAAAGACATAGACTGGAACAATTATTTTAACTGAAGATGGTATTTGAGCAGTTTCTTGAATCAGAGAATGTCAAAAAGCATTCTGCTTTTGTTTTTTTACTTGGAGTCTTTTATGTATTTGTGGGATATATTGTATCTGCATATTTTTTTAAGGATGATGTATCTATAGCCATGTTATTTACCACGACGTTATTATTGGTCCCTTCTATATATGTATTGTTGGCTATCGAAGAAAAGATGGAAAGCAGACAGGGAGTTAAGAAGTTTTATCATAACCATAAGGATATATTTAAGGTATTCCTGTTCCTGTTCCTGGGAATATTTGCAGCATTTGTGTTTTTAGGAGCGTTAAGGCCTGAGATATTTTCTTATCAGAACGATTTTTTAGAGGTCAGGGGAGATCTTGATTTTGCTGAAGGGGATGACATGTCCAGGCTGTCAGGGATAATCACGCAGAATCTGATGGTAGTGGTCATAGCATTTGTGCTTTCAGTGTTCTATGGTGCAGGAGCATTGTTCCTTATAGTGCTGAATGCGTCTATCTTTGCATCTTTTATAGATTATGTGATGAGAGAGCTTGGGAACAGGATAGTATTTGGGCTTTTCCTGATACATCTTGTGCCTGAATTAGGCGGATTCTTGTTGGCTGCTATATCCGGAGGAGTAGTTTCGAGAGCTTTGATGCGGGAGAAAGCTGGCAGCAAAGGATTCAAAAATGTTCTTACAGATGCACTAGTGTTGTTGCTGGTTGCTGCTTTATTGATAATCATTGCTGGATTTTTAGAAGTGTTTGTTAGCGGTAAGATGGCTTTGGGGATGGTGTAGTTAAGAATTGTTTATCAATGATCTCTTTTTGTTGGGAACTCCATTAAGGGTTATCTGTTTTTTTTGAGTTCTTATCTGGTGGGAAAAGGGTCTTGAGCAGTGTTAAGATTTAGAAAATTTAACCAATCCTTTTGATTCCTTAAAAATTATCTCATTTTGAAACTTCTTGAATGCAATATCAAATGCATCAAATATTCCTTCAACCCCTAATGTAATCTCCTGTTCATCACTATCTGACAAGGCTATCAATGTTGGAATATTATCCAATACAACTGATTGACGATGTTCTTTACCTAAAAAAGAAATCCTTGCCTTACTTTCAATTACATCAGTAGATTCGCGATAAGCATACAATTTATCTTTTTTTCCGTTCATGTCTAAACCAATGCCTTCAGCTATCCCTTTTGGAATAACAGTTATATCGCATCCAGTATCTATCAGAGCAGGTATTGTTATAGACCCTTCTTTGCCCATTAATTCAACAAGAATTCTTGGCCTACTTACATAAGAACCATTTTCCATTTTTTTCTTTCTTAAATCTATATGTTAAGACCATTTTTTAAACAATTTAAAGAATTGATATTTTATTACGAACTTTAGTAATAAAAGGTTTTTCAGTAGGATATTCTTTTTTAACTTTCTGAATTACTTGATTTAAATCTTTTCCGCTAAAAACAACTTTTTATTTATAATTGCTAACCATTTTCCGGAGAATTTAGTGAAATCTTTTTTCAAAAACCATTCATAATTTGAATAACTTTCTATCATACAATTGGTAATATTAAAAAGTATTTAAAGATTATGTTTTTGAAAAAGGATTTTGTAGTTTTTGGATATGTTTTTCATCTTCTCTTGACATGTACGTCCATCTGCGGATAAGGGATCTCTATCTTGTTCTTGTTTAATGCATTGTATATCAGTGTGTTGGCTTCATCCATTGCTCTCCATTTTTCTTTATAGTCTTTCATCCAGAAGAATGCTTTGAACAATAATGCAGAATCTCCCATCTCTATGAATCTTACAAACGGCTTCTTTTCTTCATCTGAATCTTCTATGCCTTCTATCTTGTTTATCTCTTTAAGAACGATGCTCTTTACTTTCTCTATCTTGCTCCCATAGGCTACTCCGAATGAGATTACAGCTCTTGCAGAAGGGTCTGGCTGGGCTATGTTCTGCAGCCTCTTGTTCGCTAATTCGCTGTTAGGAACTATTATTATCTCATTATTAAAGGTCTGTATCTTAGTGCTTCTTAGGCCTACATCTTTTACTACTCCCATAGTGTCCTGGTCAAGTGCAACATACTCTCCTATGCTTACATTCTTGTCAAGTATAAGCGAGACTCCGCCGAATATGTTTCCTAATGTTGACTGCAGGGCAAAAGCGACTGCAATGCCCCCGATCCCAAGGCCTGCTAATAATGGGCCTATCTCTATGCCCCATACATTGAGGATGAGAAGGAATACTGCTATTGCTGAGGCCAGTTTCAGCATCTTACTTAGAAGAGATACAAGATGATCGTCCATAGTGGAGCTTGTCTTCTTTGCTATGCTCACACCCCAGTGCTTAAGAAGTGTATCAACTATGCTGTATATCAGATATACGAGCACAAGCATGAAAAAAGATGAGCTGATCCCTGATGCGATGAAAGCTGCTTTCTCAGGCAGGGAAATAGATGCCAGTGATAGTTTTATGCCTATGGCTACAAGCATCAAAGATATAGGTTTGCTTGTCCTCTTTACAAGAACATTATCTAAGTTGGTCTTTGTTTTTTTTGCAAATCTTAGGAAGATCTTTTCTGATATCAGGACAGCAAGCTCTGAAAGAACATAAAACACTATAAATATGGCTGCTGCAAACAGGTATTTGTTTCCTGCAATATAGTCTATTATAGGTTCAATCATCTTAGGCTTTTTTTATCAATGCAGGAGGTTTAAAAAAGTTATCCTTTTATGCAGGCTATTTCTGCCTACTCAAGAAAAAACAAAATTATTATAAACTCATTTTATATAGCAATATCTATGCCAGAGACTATCCAGGGAAGAGCAATTCTAACAAAAGACGGATTTTATATAGAAGACTGTCTTTTGAAGATCGAAGAGCTTAGAAGATATGATCCTAAAATGGATATAGAAGATTCTGAGGTCAGGATAATCTGCAGTATAAATGAAAAAGAAGAGCCTGCTCAGACAACCACAGGAGAAATATTGCAGGGCAGAGAAGGGACTGTCAGACATATCTCTGATATAATATCTATAGAAAAAATATCCTAATCATCCTGCTTAAGGATGATTATATTTCCCCTTCCTTTTTTTATCTTTTTTATGACATCTTTCTGTTCAAGTTCAGAGATTATCATGGATATCTTTGATTCTGAGGAGGGAAATTTCTTTCTTATCTCTTTTTGGGTTGTCCTTCCGTCCTGCTCTTTTATGAAATCAACTATCTTTCTTGATTCATCATAGATGTCTGTCTTTTCTGCTGCTTTTTCTACTTCTTCTGTTACCTGATTGAGCATCTTTTTGTATCTTAATAAAAGAAGTATGATCAATACAAATCCTATCAATGCAACAAAAAGCATCACTATGTCAAATGTGCTCATCTGCCTGTTGAATATTCCTGTATCTATAACAGGAGCATCTGTCTCTTCAAGAAGACTGATGTCTTCTTCCAGATCAGGGAAAAGTATGAGGTCAAGCCGATATGATCCGTCTTTTTCTATCTTTATATTTTCAGTTACTGATTCTTTGATCGTATTGTTCTCTGTATATGCTGCTTTTATAGTATATTCTCCCTTGTCAAGCTTAAAGGAATATGTCGAATCTTTTGAGACTATAGACTGAGGAGGTGTTGAATCTACTGTAACTATTGTGTTGTTTCTTTTTTCAAGATCAAAAGAATATATATTTCCCTCTATATTTGCTGCTAAGGCTACATTTGAAACAAGTATCACCATCAAAAGATATAGGATTTTTGCCATCCTGTTCCTGAATAAGAAATCGTTTAAAAAGTTTGCTTTTTTCTGTAAAAACCGCTATTTAATCTTTATGAAGTTTTAGACAGCCAAATAAGCTTTTATGAAGTTTTAGGGACTATTCTGGAGCCTTGATTTTTTTCATTGATAAGTTTATTTATAAATAAGATGATTAACATTACTCTTGAGTTAACTGAAGTTAGCTCTAACCGGGTTGTCTTTTATTGCGCAGGAAATCCTGCGCTTTTTATTTTTTTAACCCAAAAACGGAGGAGATAATATGAAAAAAATAAATGTTCTGATTGTTGTGATGATGTTGGTATTGAGTGCGGTTCCTATAGCATTTGCAGAAGATACAGCAGTTGTTTCTGCAGAAGATACAGCAAATCAAACAGAAGACGATGAAGAGACAGAAGACGAAAGTGATGAGACAGAGGAAGATGATACAGAAGAAAAAAGTGCAAAAGAGAAGATAAAAAACAAAGCGATAGCAAGGAGAGCTGAAGCTAAGCAGAAAGTGCTAGAAGCAAGAGAAAGGATGCTTGAAGCAAGGGCAAACTATATAGATGCAAAGCAGAAAGTTGTTGGAGTTAAGGCTGAAGTTTTGAAGTGCAAAGGTGATGATTCTGAAGAATGCGAGGAAATAAGAGACAGGTATAAGGCCCATGCAGAAAAGATGCTTCTTAATGCTGCGGACAGGGTGCTTGCTGTTCTTGATAAGATAACAGAAAAGGTTGAAGATTCTGAAGATCTTGATGAAGCTGAGAAATCAGAGATTCTTGCAGATATAGACGAAAAGATGGCTGAGATAGAAGAAGCAAGAGACGTTATAGAGAACATAGGTGAAGATAGTGATGTTGATGAGATAAAAGAAGCAGCTGTAACAATAAAAGAAGCATGGAAAAGGTCAGTAAAGTTTTCTGCAAAGGTTGCGCTTGGAAGAGTTATAAATGCAAGGCTTAAAGGAATAACACAGAGGATGGATACTCTTGAGGACAAGCTTGACAGGATAGTCTCCAGGATGGAAGTGCAGGGTTATGATGTAGAGGATTCCAAAGAATTGTTTGAAGAATTTTCAGGCAAGCTGGATGAAGCTGAAGAGAAATATGGAGCAGCAAAAGACAAATATGCTGAAGTTCTGACTGCAGATGACAAGGAAGAAGCCTCTAAAGAAGCAAAAGACCTGGTAAAAGAATCCCATGATGCACTTAAGGAAGCTCATGAAGTGCTTAAGGATCTTTTGAAGGAGATCAGGGAATCAAAGCAGGAAGGCATTGTCGAAGAGATAGAAGAAGAAGATGAAGAAGAGACAGAAGAGGATGAGGGAGATGAAGAGTAAAATATATAAACTCAGAGAGAATAGTTATATAAAATGAGAAAAACATTCATCTTTGGAATAACAGCTGCAGTGATAATCCTTGTTTTTGTCTCAGGATGCAGCAACCTTATGCCTCCTGAGCCTGAATCTGCAGAAGAGACAAGCGAAGAAGCTTCTGAAATAGAAGACATTGAAGAGGAGATAGAAGATATAGATGACCTTGAAGAAGATATAAATCTCTCAGAGCTTGATTCTCTTGAAGAGGATCTTGATGAGCTGATTTAATTTTTTTCTTTTTTATTCTATTTAAAAATCTTTAAGATTATTAAAAAATTCAATACCCATCTTCTAAGTCAGATATATCCTGATATTGCTTTAAAAAAATAAAATTCAATCATTTGGACTATTTGAAAAATGAAATTCAATCCTTATCGATAACGCTCGCTTTGCTCGCCACTATTGCGCTGAGACATAGGCCAATAGTGCTCAGTTGGCTTAAATTAGAGGGCAGTCGATTAGCAGCGGAACCAGAACTTTGTTTAAATCGCACTGGGACTGTGCACGAACAGCGAAGCTGTGAGTGCTATAGATAGGATTAAAACTTTTGGTTTTGCTTTTTGGGATTGTTAAAACAGTATAATCGCAAGGCAGACTTTTAATAATGCGGATCAAATCCTCATTTAGAGATGGAATTTCAGGATATAAGTTTAAATATGAAGGATGATACCATTAAAACCCAAACCTAAACCCCAATATTTAAATAGGGCTAATAATTACAATCAGTCATGGTGCTTGATAAGTTAGGCTCAAGTTTGAAGGATACTTTGAAGAAGATAGCTGGAAGTACTTTTGTAGATGAAAAGCTCGTGAATGAGTTAGTTAAAGATATACAAAGGGCTTTGCTGCATTCTGATGTAAATGTTCAATTGGTATTTGAACTTTCAAAAAGGATAAAAGAAAGGGCATTGAAAGAGGAAACTCCTGGAAGTCTTACTAAAAAAGAACATCTTGTGAATACTGTCTATGAAGAGCTTGTAAAATTCCTGGGAGAAGAGGCTGCAGGCATAGAAGCAGATAAAAAGCCTTTTAAGATAATGATGGTCGGACTGTTCGGATCTGGAAAGACAACCACTATCGGCAAGCTCGCGAAGCATTTCCAGAAAAGAGGCAAGAAGGTATGCGCTATAGGGCTGGATGTCCATAGGCCTGCTGCACCCCAGCAGCTTAAGCAGGTAATGAGCCAGATAAATGCTACTGCGTTTATACATGAAGGGGAAAAAGACCCTGTAAAGATATACAAAGAGTTTGAAAAAGAGATTGAAGAATATGATATTGTTCTTGTTGACACTGCAGGAAGGGATGCTTTAAGTGATGACTTGATAGCAGAGATAAACAAGCTTAACGAGCTTATCAAACCTGATGAAAAACTTCTAGTTATTTCAGCAGACATAGGGCAGGCTGCTCAGAAGCAGGCAGAGGCTTTCCATGATTCATGCGGCGTAACAGGTGTTATAGCTACAAAGATGGACGGTACTGCGAAAGGAGGCGGAGCTTTGACTGCTTGTGCAGCTACAGAAGCACCTATCAAGTTTATAGGAACAGGAGAAAGGATAGATGACCTAGAACCTTTTAATCCAAAGGGGTTTGTCGGAAGACTCTTAGGTATGGGGGACATAGAAGCTCTGCTTGAAAAAGCAAAAGAAGCTATTCCTGAAGAAAAAGCAGAGGACATGTCAAAGAAATTCTTAAAGGGAGATTTTAATCTTATGGACCTTCTTGAGCAGATGAAAGCCATGAAAAAGATGGGCTCACTGTCAAAACTTATGGAGATGGTCCCTGGCATGGGTCAGCTGAAACTGCCTAAAGATATGCTCAATGTTCAGGAAGAGAAGATGAAAAAATGGGAGTATGCAGCAAACAGCATGACTCAGGAAGAGCTTGAAGATCCAGACATACTTTCAGCATCAAGGATTGACCGCATTGCAAAGGGTTCTGGTGTAAGTTCAAAAGATATAAGAGAACTGATAAAGCAATACAGGCAGAGTAAGAAGATGGTCAAGATGTTCAAGGGCAAAGGCACAAAGAACATGGAAAAGATGATGAAACAGTTCAAAGGCAAACTGCCCGGTATGTAATCAATCGCAATTTTCTCCGAGTATGTAAATATTCCATCTGCCAATGATGCCCATGCACTTTTCAAGGTTGTCTTTCCATCCTATAAGGTTATCAAGATCTTTGGGCAATTTTTCAGAAGTCAGTTTTTTTATGCTTTTCTCATCACAATCTATAGGATATATCCCTTCTTCCAGCCGGTTATAGGAAAAACTGCAGTCAACCCCCAGAAGATTGTTGAGCTGTTTCCTGTATTCAAGGAGATCATCAAGCATAGGGGACCTGCTCATGCCCCAGCAGCTGTCAAGCCAGGTATCGCTTATCTCCTGTATCTTTTCTTTTATGTTCTTTCTTGGCCTTATCTCTCTTGCAAGCATATATATGTTATGGCATCCATGGCCTGCAGTCTGATGCACTACATATTTCCAATCTTCTTTTTTTCTGAAATTATAGCTGTCATGTACTGCAAGAACAAGCTTTGGCAGATCAGAATCTGCAATATATCTGCATTTTTCTCTTTCTTTTTCATCAAGCATAAAGGTTATAAACTGTTTATTATATTTAAAATAAACTGTTTTTTCCAAAAATCAATAAGTTTTTTATATGGACATTTTATCTGGATTTTTATGGATTATAACATGTTTTTGGAGACTTTGAAATATAATCATCTATTTAATCCTTCATGCTGTGAGACAGAGAATCGTGTAAGAAGAGGGGGATTTATTCTTGAGAAGATATTCAGCTATTTCTCCAGGGAAAAGAAGATAGAGGAATACAAAAGGATAAGGATAAGGCACAAGATAAATGGATATGATTCTGTAACCACGCAAAGATTCACAGCTGAAGAGTTTGACAAGCTTATGAGCACAGGTCCAAAAACTCTTGAAAACCGTGCAAATAACAATTAAATTTATATACCAGTAATATTATTCTTAATATATATGAAAAAAGTGGGTAAATGTAATGAGTGTGAGAGAACACTCTACACAAATGATTTTGAGCTCTGTAAAAGGTGCTTTAATGAAGTAGGAGTTGAAGCTATTAATTCTATGGAAGATATAGAAGAGGAAGACCCTTTAGCTGCTGCTTCTGAAGTTCTTGAAGGCAACGAATCTACAGAAGAATCTGCTGAAGAAGCTGCAGAGCCAAAAGAAGAATCTGCTGAAGAGCCTGAAGCAAAGGAATGATCATGTTTCTAAGGCATCTATGATTGTGTCATAGACTTTTGGATATCTTTCGATATCTGTCAGTTTAAGATGCAATGGTTCTGCTGCAGAAGGGCATGTTCCGTTTATTATGAAATTGTTTGCGTCTTCTAAAAGTGCTCTTTCTTTAAGTACAGCGCCGTCACCATCTCTTTTATCCATCTTACATCCAGAGCCTATTATATTATAGACAGGAATATCCGGAATAGGCTCTGAGTTAAGCTTTTTCATGAAAAGAGAGTCTGCGTTCATGTCCCTGCATTCAAGCTGCTCTCCAGTGAGAGGGCAGACATATGCTATATTGCCTACAATCCCTTTATTAGGAGTTCCTATCATTATAAGGTTATCTACTGATTCTTCACCAAATATCTGTATGTATCTTCTTGCAACCAGGCCGCCCATTGAGAAGGCCATTATGTTTATCTTGTCTTTTCCTGTCCTGTATTTTATAAGGTCAATAAGCTCTTTTAATCTTATAGCGTATGTATCTATGCTTTCTGATTTTGCCTGCACAAGGATAAAATTTTCAGACTGCCTGAATGCATCAAAATAATAACTTGCTTTCATAGTGACTGGCACAGGCAAAAGAGAAAGATGTCTGCTTTCTTTCTGTATATGGAGAGTTATGCTTCCTGCATCAAGCCATCCGTCTTTTTCCATCTGTGCCTGAAGTTTATCAAATCCTGTGAGTGAATACTCTGCAGAGATGTCTCTTTCAACAGCATGGCCGTGGAGAAAAACAACAGGATATAATGATTCGTTTGTCCTGCAGTCTGTGCAGCATTCCATGCATCTTCCAAATACACAGCATGTTAATCCCTGCTCCCTGAATATTATATCTGGTTGGGAAGGCTTTGGGATGCTTATGTTTATCTTTTCCAGCTTTAGGGGAAATATGCTTATGCTTTGATCTATGCAGGTTTTGTTAAGTATCTTCACAGCTCCTTCTGAGAGTATATCCTTTATCAGTGCAGTGTTCATCCTGTTTTCAGGAATAGCATCCAGATAAGAACTGATAACTTCCTGCTTTGCTGAAGTTAGATTGACTGATGAGTTGATATCTTCTTTAGCCTGTTCAAGCCTGCTGCATACAGTGCTTATATCAAAGCTGTCCTGTTCAGCTCTTTGAGATATATTGAGATGAGCATAGCATTCAGAGGTGATGCTGCAGTAGGCGTCATAAGCTACATCCAGCTGAATCTCTGTCTCAAGAACAGCTCTTTTTCTGTATATTTCAGAAGAAAAGTCCTTTATCTCTTCAGCCAAAGAGACTGTCTGTTTTTTGTTGAAATCTTCTGCAAGCGAATATACTTTTGGCTTAAGAGGTGCAAGAGGAAGAAGTTTTTCAAGAGTTTTTCTGGCTTCTTCCAGCTTTTTTACCTTGTTATTATGTATGCTTATCTCTGCTGCAATATTATGGGAGATGTTTGTAAAATATCTTTCTGTATCTCTGAATTCTTTTTTGTATTCATCCACATTTTCTGACAAGAGAGAGAATTTCTGCCTCTCCCATAATACTCTGAAGCTCTTGAGCATACTGTCTGCCTGATCAAGTTTTCCTTTAGAGGATGTATCTCTGTCTTTGTCAAGCAGGCTGTAAGCCTCATCTATGTATGACTGCAGAGCATCAAGCTTTTCTTTTCTTTTTGCAAGCTCTTCAAGTTCTGACCTTAGAGACTGCTTTAAGCTTTTTTCCTTCTGGGTTAAGTTATATCTAATAGTTATAAGAATAGATTTCTTTGCAGGCTTCTCAGAAGTGTGGCAGAAAAATGACCTTTCGCTTATGCATTCCATATCAAACCTATAGAGCCATATCCCTTCTCCAGTATCAGGGCTTTTGACAGTGAACTCTTTCTTAAAAGGGTCTGCAGGGCTCATCTCAAAATTTTCCTGCCCCATAACTTTGTCATCACTTATATCTTTAAAAGAATAAGAGCATCTTGCAGAGCAGAAAGGGTTTGTCCTGACCTTTGCTTCAAATATTATATCTTGTTCCTGACCATGCACCATCGAAAGATGCTTCTTGTCTGTATCTAATGTAACCAATATGTCTTTTCCCAGAAAGAAATCTACATAAAGAAGCAGCTTTGCCCCTGCTCCTGTAATTATAAGGACAAGAAGAACTATGATCAATGCAGTTAGAAGCCTATGTTTGCTGAAAAAAGATGCTGATTTCTTTATGTCTTCTTTCAGTATCTCTTTTGTATCTTTCTCTTTTTTTGCCATGTTGAGGGTTAAATATGATCCATTAATAAATCTTTAGGAAACTGCTCCATGTAGTATAAACAGGAGAAACAATGCATAAAGTACAATGAATAATATGCCTTCTCTTTTTCTTATTTCCCAGTCAGACTTTGTTGTTATTATAAGGAGTATGCTCAGAAATGCAAGAAATGGAACAATATACCAAAGTGTAAGCTTTGTAACAGTTATAGGAAATATCAATGCCGATATTCCAAGTATGAGGAATATATTTGTCAGGCATGAACCAATTGCATTACCTATGATTATATTTCCAAGATTTTTTCTTGAAGCTGCTATTGCAACAGAAAGTTCAGGCATGGTCGTTCCTATGGCTATGAAAATCCCCATTATTGTCTCTGGAACATCCAATATATTTGCAAAAAAAACAGCATTATTTACAAGATATTCTGCCCCTATTATTACAAGAACTCCGCTGAATATTATGATGATGATATCTTTGAATACCCCTGCTTCAAAAAGCATCAATGCCTGTCTTTTTTCTTTTGAAGTTATGTGGTCCTTCTTAAAGTTTGAAAGAAGTTTGCTTCTTATTGTTGTTATATACTGAAACTTATAGAAATATGTTATGAAATCCCTGAAATTAAGATCCCTTTTCAGTTCAGGCTTTTTTTCAAAAAGAAAGAAAGTGTATGCAATGTATAATGTTACAAAAAATACCCCTTCTAATCCAGATATTTTTCCGTCTATTATCGCTATAAAGAGAATTATCACAGAGAATAATAGAAAATAACCATCTCTTTCAAGCATATGTTTTTTTGTTTTTAGTACTGCTATCACTGCTGCTATGCCTATTATCAGGCTTATGTTTGTTATGTTTGCTCCTATGATATTTCCCATTATAAGGCCTGACTCACGTTTTACTGAGGCAAAGATTGCTGAGATCAGTTCAGGCAGAGAGGTTCCTATTGCAATCAAAGTTAATCCTATTATAAATTCAGAAACTCCAAATTTTTTTGCTATCGTTGAAGCTGCTTTTACAAAAAGATTCGAGCCTTTTACAAGGAGTATAAGCCCTAACAGCAATAAAACTATGTTTACAAGCATTTTTATCCTCTTTTGATGATATATTGAAACAGGATATATAAGCTTTTTGATAACATATTTTTAGAATACAAATTTGTTTTTATGCAGGATAATCTTTATTTTATTTCTAAACAAATACAAAGATATATAAATATCTTTTTATTAGTGTTTTCAATGGTTGAATGGAATAGCGTATTGAGCGCGATAGATGGAAAATTTCTGCCTTTGATAAGGACTATTGTTATAGTTGTGCTTGCTTTTCTTGTATTCAATATAGTCTTAAGCGCTGTAAAGGGCTATCTTAAGAAGAGAGCCAAAACAAAAAAGCACATATCGAACATAGAGATATTCTCAAAGGTCATCAAATATATATTCACTATAGTATTAGTTCTGATAGCTATATTCACATATGCCGGCTCATGGACAGGATTTGGTCTGTCTGTAGGATTGTTCTCAGCAGCACTTGGATGGGCTTTGCAAAGGCCTATAACAGGAATAGCAGGCTGGATAATGGTTGTAGTTAAAAGGCCTTTTGAGATAGGGGACAGGGTGATAATAGGCAATGTCAGGGGAGATGTTATCGATATAACATTGACGCATGTATACATCAATGAGATAGGTGGTATTATCGGAGGAGAGGAAAATTCCGGAAGAGTTACTCTGGTTCCGAACTCAAAGCTTTTTGAACAGGATATAACAAATTATACATTATCAGATGATTATATGCTTGATCAGGTCGCTTTCACTGTAACCTATGAAGGAAATCTGGACAAGGCTATAAAGATAGCATTGGATGCGGGAAAGAACCAGACAAAAGAGTTTTTGGACAAGATGGAAAAAAAGCCATATGTATTTACATATTTTGGAGCAAATGGTATAGATGTCAAATTAAGATATATGAGCCCTGCAAAAAGACTGCAGGAATTTTCCAGCAGGATAACAAAAGAGATATTTGACGGCATTAGCGCAGCCAAGGATGTTGAGATAGCATACCCTCATACAGAGGTCATTTTAAGACAGAAGGAGATCTTAAGAGATAATTCCTAAAAGTATCAGGATCATAAAGATTGTATAAAGCCCTAATAATGCTATAGCTTCTTTTTTCTGTATCTTCCATCTGGTTCTGATGAATACCACAAATATTATGCTCACAATCATGAGAAAAGGTGCAGTAAAATAGATTGTTGATCTTATTACGCTCAGAGGCCTTATCAATGAGGATACTCCCAATATTAAAGCTATGTTAGATATGTTTGAGCCGATGACTCCCCCTATAGCTATATCTCCGAAACCCTTTTTAACAGCAGATACAGCAACACTGAGCTCTGGCAGGGAAGTGCCTATGGCTATGACTGTTATACCTATCAGGGTCTGAGGGATGTTAAGAAGATATGCAAAGAATATTGATTCTTCAACAAGATAATTTGCACCTAAGATGATAGCAAGACATGTTATTATCAGCATAAGAAAATCTTTCATAAGGCCTGCTTTGAACAATGCCTTTATCTCTCTTTTTTCTCTTGAAGATACTTTGTTCTTAAGGTTGTTGAATCCTGCGATTATCCTGCTTCTTATTGTCATGAGATACCTGAACTTATAGAGATATCTTATAAAATCTCTATAATCATATTTCAGTTCAGGCCCCATCTCAAAAAGAAAAAATGTATAAGATATATACATCAGAAGAAAGAATACCCCTTTTATCCTTGAGATAGTCCCGTCTGCTATAAATATAAGGAATATAAAAGTGACCATCAGCAGTATATATCCATCCCTTCTCAACATCTCTTTATATGTCTTGGCTGTACCGAACAAGGCAGCCAGCCCTAATATCAAGCAGATGTTAGCTATGTTAGAACCCATTACATTACCCAGTATTATTCCGCTTGCATCTTTTATCGAAGCAGCTGTAGCAGAGGCAAGCTCAGGCAAAGAAGTTCCAAATGCAACTAATGTAAGGCCTATTATAAATTCAGACACCCCTAGCTTTTTGGCTATAGATGCTGCTGACTTTACAAAAAGGTCTGAGCCTTTTACCAGCAATACCAGGCCCAATAGGAATATGAATATATGGATATACATCATTTCTCGTATTCTATGCTGTATCTTGAGGTTATGAATATCCCGATTATACATACAGCTGTTATGACCAATGCAATGATTATCTTATACATATATGCTGTTTCAGGGATCCCTAATTTCATCACAAAGCTGTTCACTGTGTGTTTTATGGCATCATTCCATGCCAATGCTATGACCAATGCAAATGCTCCTGATATTGCAAGCAATGATCTTTTTTTAAGCTCTTCTCTGAACTTTCTTGTATGCTTTTTCATCTTAACACCTCTTTATAGTATCTGAATATCACAAATATTGATATAAATATCATCATCATACTTAAATATTGCCCTGTACTTAGATAGAGGAATCTTGGGTCATCTCTTAGAAAGTCTGTGAAGAATCTTCCTATGCCCATCAGAAGAGTGAATATCCAGAACAAAAATCCAGGCTTTAGTTTTCTGTAGCTGTATAACAATACTAAGAATATTCCTAACATTGTCCTTCCAAAAGCACCATATAATTGAACAGGATGCCTGCAAACATTGTCTCCAAAATTTACACACCATGGAATATCTGTTATGGTTCCTATTATCTCTGCGTTTATGAAGTTAGCTATGCGTCCTAATGCTAATACGAATGCAAGAGGCATTATGATAATATCTGCCAGCACAGCGATGTTTAGGTCATATCTTTTCATTATATAATACCCTGCTGCAAGTATTCCTATAAGCCCGCCGTGGAAAGACATACCTCCCCTCCATATCATCAAGATCTTTATAGGATCTGAAAAATAATATCCTGGATTCCAGATAATAACTTCAAATAATCTTGCTCCTATTATCAATCCTAAAGTTAAGTAGAGTGTTATGTTGTCTGCATCATCTTTTTTTATCTTGAGTTCTTTAGAAAAATGTTTTAGTGTGAAGTATACTGCTAATACTCCAAGAACATATACCACTCCATAGAACCTTATCTCCAAAGGGCCAAAGCTTAACAATGCAGGATCTATGTTATGTGTTAACATAAGCTAAAACAAAAGAAAAAGAGTATAAAAATGTTTTTATTGAAATAGGATGGGTTTGATTATCATTCTAGTGAGCAAGGATACTACACACTTTAGTGTGTAAATGAATTGCTTCTTGCTTTCCTCCGTAAAGTTTTTCTACCATCTTTGATTATAAAAGGATGCGCAACGAAAATCGGCGCGCGCATCCACAATTTTCCACA
>WJJM01000059.1 GCA_014729675.1 Candidatus Woesearchaeota archaeon
ATACAATCAATTCAGTGAAACTGAGCAGTATATCTTGCGACAGGCAGAGCATCACGCTGCTGCCTGATATCTCAGGTCGAGGTCAATGACGCTGCCCAAGCTGGATACTGTGGGCTTTAGCCCACAGAGGATGTCATTTTCTGCAGTGCTACACTCCTGAACCCAACTTACAAATTCTACTGTACTGTCATAATACCTAGTCCTACATGGTACATCTGCCATTACAGCACTGCTCATAAGAATCAGAGCAAACAAAAACATTATCTTTTTCATATTAATTGCCTCCTTGTTTTAATATTTTAAATATTAGATGAACCCATATATATATATCGTTTTTAGAATCTTTTTGTTAATTTTTTTAATTCTTTTTTATCCAGAAATTTATATTTTCCCTGCTTTAGTTTTCCAAGGCTTAAATTTCCTATCCTTATCCTTTGCAGGAATTTGATGGGGACATCTATCTTTTCAAACATCCTTCTTATTATCCTGTTCTTTCCCTCATGTATGGTTATCTCCAATGCATTTTCCGTTCTTACAACTTTAGCAGGTCTTGTCTTTCCGTCTTTCAGCATCACTCCCTCTTCCAATTGCATTATCTTCTCATCAGGAATATTGCCTCTTAACCCCACCAGATAAGTTTTCTTTGTCTCATATCTTGGATGCATTATCCTGTTAGCAAAATCTCCGTCATTGGTAAGTATGAGAAGTCCTGATGTGTTATAATCTAATCTTCCTACTGGAAATACTCTTTCATCAATATCAATATGGTCCATCACAGTGTCAAAAACAGGGTCCTTTAATGCTGTTACGCAGTTTAAGGGCTTGTTGAACATCAGATAAACTTTTTTTTCAGCTTCAACCAACTTATCATCAACATATATCTTATCTCTTTCAGTTGCCTTGTCTCCTAAAGAGATCTTCTTATCGTTTACCTTTACTCTTCCTTTTTCTATAAATTCTTCAGCCTTTCTTCTGGAGCAGTAACCGTAGTTTGAAAGCAGTTTTTGAACTCTGTGTTGTTCCATACACTTATGATAGAAGTGTTGTTTTTAAAGCCTTTCTTTTGATAAACTTTAAAAATATTGAAATATTAGTTAGGACATGGATATAAGCTGTTATACTATACTGGAAGAAGCTGAGGAGATAGATAAAGGAGATATCTACAAAGGCATACTAAGCCTTGATAATGTAAAATTCAGATATGAGATGGTATTTAAGCATAGAGATCTAAAAGACCATTCTAAAGAAGAGATATTGAAGAATATTGAGTTCTGTCTTTATGATAAAGAAGAAAAGAAAAGATACGAGAAAAAAAGCATAGATGATAAGCTTAGCAGAGCCCTCACAGATCCCATAATGTATTCTATAGACCAGTATCTAAAAGGTATAAAGGGAAGATGCAACTATCCATTTACTGAGGACAGAAATATAGGTGAGATTGTAAAAAATATGATAAAATAAAAAAATTAAGAAGAAACATCAACAACTTTTATGTTGAAGTTCAGTGTCTTTCCAGCTAAAGGATGGTTAAGGTCTATTGTAACCTCCTTGTCATCAACACCCTTTATCTTTGCAGGAAACTGTTTTCCGTCTGGAGTCTTCATGAAAAGCATCATTCCCGGCTTTGGATCCTGATCCTGCGGAAGTTTGTCTTTTGGAAGCTTTTTTACAAGCTCTTCTTTAGGTTCTCCATAAGCTTCTTCAGGCTTTAATGAAATATCCTTTTCCTGATTTTTTTCCATACCTATAAGAGCATCGTCAAAACCTTTGATTATCTTTCCAGAACCTACCTCGAATTCAAGAGGTTCTTTTCCTTCAGATGTATCAAAAACCTCTCCGTTTTCTAATTTACCAGTATATTCAACTTTTACTTTATCTCCTTTCTTAATTGGCATTTTATCACCTTAAGTTTAATCGAAAAAATAAGCATTAAGAAGACTCATTTAAACGACTTTTAAGATTATTCTTTATCCTTTTTATTTAAGTCTTTGGGTTTTCAGAAGCCTTTTTCATCTTTTCAACTGTTTTCTTGAAAGCCTCTATCTGCCTTTCCGAGAGCTCTCCCCATTGTATCGCCTTGACTTTTATATCTCTCAGAAATGAATTTTCTTTGTAGAACTCTTCCGGGATGTCAAGCATCTTCTTTATCTTCGGATCCCTGACCTCTCCTTTCATCTCTTTCTTCTGGCAGTCATAACAGACTACAAACCGTTGGTTTCTTCCAACTTTTACATAGTTCTTCTTGCATCTCATGCACTTTTGCTTGAACATTACCATTTTATTATCTGATGAATCGATATTATAAAAGATTTGCTATTATGTGTTTAGCCTATTGAGCTTTTTTCTTATCCATATGACTGCAACTATAGAAGAAGCCATAGAACCTATAACTAAAGAAACTATAACAGAAAGATGATTATAGCCAAGAGTTATAGCTAAAATTGCTAAAGGTATGGAAACTAATATGAACCTTGTCAGATTTATAACAAGCCCAGGAATTCCTTTGCCCATCCCTTGTAAGGCTCTTGCTATAAGCGTTGAAACTGCCATAAAAGGGTATGCAAATACCAAAACTCTCACAAACTGAGATCCTATGCTTAAAAGCTCTTTCTCAGAAGTAAATATCTTTAAGAAAAAAGAAGGAAAAACAAATAAAAATGTTCCTACAACTATGACTATCATAATGCTTTTCTTTACACTGTACTTTATTATGTCCTTGAGAAGATCATACCTTCTTGCTCCATAGAACATCCCGACAAGAGTCATAAGGCCTATAGACATAGCAACTATAGGGAGGACAGAGATGCTGTCTAACCTAAATGCAAGGCCGGCAGATGCAATGTACTTAACACCAAAAGAAGCTATAAGCCTGTTTGAGACAAACATATAGAATGACATCAAAAGCATCATAATGCTTGCAGGAAATCCTACTTTCATTATCTGCTTCATTATGAAAGCTGATGGTTTAAATTCCTTAAAATCGATCTTCAGTAAAGACCTTTTCTTAAGATAATAGATATACATCAAAAATCCAAAAAAGAAAGCTATCGATGTTGCTATTGCCGCTCCCTTGACCCCATAACCAAGAACATAGATGAATATCGGATCCAAGATCATGTTAAGTATCAAAGACGAAACCTGGATCTTCATAGGAGTTTTTGTATCTCCTTGTCCTGCAAATATAGAATTGAACACAAATGCAGGGAACATAAAGAATACACCTATCAGGATTATCCCCATATAATCTACAGCATAAGTTAAAGTTATGCCTTCAGCCCCTGCTACACTAAATAAATATCTTAAAAAAAATGATCCTGAGAAGAATATCAATGATGCAAATATTATCGATAATATTATCCCATGCATTGCTGCATTTTCAGCCCCTTTTATCTTATCTTCTCCAACATATCTTGAGATTCTTGAATTTGTTCCTGCTCCAAGACCTGCATTTATCGATATAAGTATAAACATTATAGGGAAAGCAAAAGTTAAGGCTGCAATTGCCTCTGCTCCAAGCCTTCCTACAAAAGCTGTATCAACTATGTTGTATAATGCCTGTACAAGCATAGCGATCATTATTGGAAAAGAAAGTTTCCATAATGCTTTTCTTGGATTTTTTTTAAATTTCTTTAACCTGTGATTAAGCATCAAAAAAAAGGGAAGCATCTAAGTTATAAAACTTTGCAAAATGGTATTTGTTATATTTTTTATCCAAACAACAGATATATAAACAACCTGCAATTTTTATTATAAAAAGGTGGTTAGATGTTAAAAAGTACTTTTGTCCATATTCCAGGCGTAAGCAAATATACAGAGGAGTATCTTTGGAAGAACAGCATAACAACATGGCATGAATTTCTAGATAAGCATAAAACCTTAAGCTTGCATCAAAACAAGATAGACAAGATAAAGCATTACACAGAAAGATCAATACAGGCTCATGGAGAAGATAATATTGGATTCTTCCTGAAGCATATGCATCCTAAGATACACTGGAGAACCTACAAAGAATACAAACCCTGTTTTTTAGATATAGAGACAACAGGATTAAGCAAACATAGAGATGATATAACAATTGCAGGCTTATACGATGGAAAGCAAAGCAAGATTTTCATAAACGGAAAAAACTTAGAGGAATTAAAGTATGAATTAGATAAATACAATCTTCTTGTAACTTTTAATGGAAAATGTTTTGATATTCCATTTATACAGTCAAAATATCCTGAATTGGACTTAAATAAGTTCCACATTGACCTAAGATTTGCAATGAGGCCTTTAGGATACTCAGGCGGGCTGAAGAACATAGAAAAGCAGGCAGGGATACAGAGAGATGATGATCTGCAGGATATAGACGGATGGGAAGCAGTAAGATTATGGTATAAATATCAAAAAGGGGATGAAAGATCATTAGACCTATTGGTAAAATACAACATAGCAGATATAGAAAATCTTAAGCTTTTGATGGATATGGCATTCAAAAAGCTGAAACAAAGAGAATTTCTTGGATAAAGCCTCAGCTTTAAAAGTAGTAAAAATTGCTACTTTCTGCTATGAACTCAAAAAGATTAAGAACAGAGCCAGAACTTATAGATGCAAATGTCCAGTTTCTTAAACTAAATAAGATTAAAGATTATCCTGAAGCAGTCCTAAACACAACACCTGCCTCAAAAAGAAAGAAACTGGCATGGCTGTTGAGGGAAATATTTGATTACAGAAAAAGAGAAGACAAAAAACAGGCAATAGAAGATTTGTATGCCTTTGCGAGAACATATCCTGGATGCCTTTACGCCTCAATTGGAAAGCTTGAAAAGAAAAAAGATGAGATAAAGAGATTAAGAGAAGGAAAGTGCAGGAATCTATATGATATCTTTGAAAAAAAGGAAAAAAAGGCCAAAAAAGAGCCTGAAAAGAAAAAAAGATCATGGGAGCATATTGCCAGGAAACTTGTAAAGGAATTTAATGAAAAACATGACATAGATTCAAGAAACAAACTTATAGAACATTATCAAAAGACAGTAAAGACATTATCAGAAAGATTCTCAAAAGCTACAGGATTAGATATTGAAGATATAAAAGATTATGGAACTCTTGCATTATGCCAGTACATCTCAAAAAAACAAAGCCTGAAGGGAAAGTTTTCAGAGCATATCCATTCTTATCTGAACAGCAGGTTAAAAATATACTCAAAAAATAAAATTATCCAATACCTGCAGGAAGAAAATCTGAATCCTGATATATGCTATAAGCCGGAAGAAAAGATTAATTTTCCTGAATTTTTTCATAGCAGGAACAGGTTCAGAAAAAAGATAAAGCAATTCCTGACTGAAAAAGAATATTATGCATATTTTGCACATTCAGAAATATTTGATAATAATGAAACATTTAGATATATGGGCCTGAAGATGGGATGCACAGGTTCAAATGCAGAACGAACATATAAAAGAGCTGTAAAAAGGGTAAGAAAAAATCTTAAGGCTCATGAAGACATCAAAGGATTTATGGAACTTAGAGGCTCTGACACACATCTTGATAATGTCCAATACCATTCTTCTGTTCTTGAATTTTTAGATAAAAGGATAAAGGAAAAGCTTGGAGTCAGGCTTGACAGCATAGTCAATGGATTATATATGGAGCCTGATGACTTAAGAAGATTTATCAGGAATGCATGCGGATGCAATCTTGACAAAGAACAGAAAAAAGAAGTTTACAATATCTGCAGAGAAAAAAGATGAAACAAAAAATATCAATAAGTATAGATGAAGAACTTATAAAAAGGATAGATAATATACTAGAGCATGGACTTTTTAGGAATAAGTCGCATTTTATAGAATATGCTGCAAACAAGCTGGCAGGGGAAAAAGATGAAACTGAACAGTAATCTTAAAAAGAAAGCTATAGAGACAACAAATGTTCTGAACAGTTTTTTTGAGGATGAGATACTTGTACCCGATCCAAAGACAGGATTCAGGGAATCTTTTGGTTACATAAGAAGAGGAGTCCCTGGCTATGATGAAACTGATCCGGAAACAATGAAAAGGCATATCTCTGCAAAAGCTTTTGAGAGAGACTGCTGGCCAAGGGTTGAAAAGCCTATTGATGGAGTATATAACTGCCTTATTTGGCATATACTTTATGAAAATTCTGTTACAGATTATAAAAGCTCTTTCCAGATCCCGATAGGCTATCAGTTCAACCATGACCTCAAGGGGAAGCCAGATCCAAAAAAGATAGTCTCAAGGCTTGAAGAGATAATAAGAAAACCTTTCTTCATAGACAGCCAATACAGACGGGCAGATAAAAAAGAAAATACATTTTCCTCTATAGATGAGACTATAGGCTGCCTAAGAGAAAAGATATCAAAACTGGACTATCTCAGAAGAGAGAATGCAAAAAAGCAGCTTCCGCAAATTAATGAGAAAGGACTTAGCGAAGATTATTTCAATGAGATAGCAGTTCTCTATCTGGCAGTTCAACATTACATAAAGACAGGAGATAACAGATTATTAAAGAAGAATTATCCTATCAGAAAATATGAAGAAAGGTTTCCTGCAGACGAGTATAATGGGGTTATAACAGATCAGAATAAAGAGTCAGTTAAAGGTATAAATGGCTCTGTAAAAAAGCTGAACCATCTGATCGAAAAAGACAGCAAGGATCTAAAACAATATGGTTGGTTAATAGATGACATCACTTCCATCATAAGACATTAAAACGCCAGATTTAAATACTATTTCTCATTATGCAATCATATGAAAGAACAGATTGACAGATGTGTATGCGAAAGATGCGGATTCTCGATGCCTGCTCCAAAAGGTGTTGACTGCTCTCAGGTAAGATGCCCTAAATGTGGTTCTGCTATGAGGACTGGCAGTACAGCACCTCAGCCATTGCAATAAACCCAAGCTTTAAAAGATATATTCTATTGCTTGTTTTATGCCAGAAAACATAGATGATATAGTCCAAGAAAAGAGCCTTGCAGAGGTCGCTGTAAATGTCTTTCATATGGAAGATCAGGATGACTTTGCAAGGTATATAATAGACAACAAAGAACTGGCTGAAGATGAGTCAAAAGGTGATGTTCTTGAAGTTTTATTTAATTCAGGTGAGTTATATGAAGCCAAGCATAGATATCTGGGAACTGTTGATCAAGGATATGAAGAAAAGATGAAAGAAAAGCTGATATATCAAATATCTGAAGTGTTTAAGTTTTCTAAAAAGATGAAAGCTGAGATAAAAACAGAGTTAAAGAAATACCTGGGCTGTTAAGGATTCTTATACATAAAATATGAAAGAAAAGTGGCGGTGGCGTGATTTTTCACGGACCACTGTTCAAGTGTGGGCAAGTGTTTATATATTAGATTTCCTTATGTTCTTTGTATGAAATCTAATATAACTTTGCCGGAACAGCATTCAGTTGAAAAAGATTTAGCCTTACTTTATGGTGTCATGTTAGGAGATGGTTGCTTAAGTAAAAGTGGTCGAGCACATTTTATTGTTGTTTCCGGCCATATGAATGATGATATTAACTTTTTTAAAAAGATTCTACCAATATTTACTAAGATTAGGAAAAAAGAATGCAAAATATCCTATAAGAAAAATGAAAATACTATTGAAATAAATTTTTCAGATAAAAAATTGTTTGATATCTTTAGAGAGATTGGTATGCCCATAGGCAAAAAAGGAATATCCCTTAAAATTTCAGAAAGATTTGATAAAAAGTTATACAATCGTCTGATCAAAGGTTATTTTGCTACCGATGGTTGCTTGGTGATTACCAATAATAATGGAATCCTCTACCCTAGAATAGAGTTTTCTAGTATTTCTAAAAAAATCTTAACTCAAACAAAAAGTTATCTTGAATCGATTGGAATGAAAGGAGGGTTATATATCAGCCATCAACCAAATGGTAAATGGAATACACTATATAGGACTCAATTTAATGGTAAGAACAACTTAGAGATATTTAGATCTAAAATCAGATTCATAAATCCAAAACATGAAGAAAAATATAAAAATTGGAAGAAAAGTGGCTAGGGCGAGATTTGAACTCGCGACTTCGGGCTTGGCTTCTTCCATACCAAGTTTCCACGTCTCTCAGTTGGTTGAGGGGTTAATCATCGGCATACGCCTCATCGCTCAACCCTTATGAGCCTTGTCCTCTAAAATAGAGAGTGACACTCTAACCAGACTGAGTTACCTAGCCATTTCAATAGATAAAAACAAACAGATGATTTAAAAAGTTATCGAATTATAGCTTAGATCTGATCTTCTCAGCAAACTCTTTTTCTTCCCCTTCTTTGTATTTTCCACCAGGCCAGTGTTTCAGCCCGTCATCACTAAACCTTGGGATTATGTGGATATGAGCATGGAAAACTTCCTGACCGGCAGCTTTTCCGTTGTTCTGCCCCAGGTTGATGCCGTCTGCATCTGTTGCTTGTTCTATCGCTTTTGCTATCTTCTTAGCTGTTTTTGCAAATGCAGCTAGTGTATCGTCCGGAGTATCAAACAGATCTTTGTGATGTTCTTTCGGGATCAGAAGAACATGTCCTTTGTTTATAGGAGATATATCAAGAAAAGCCAGGACTTTTTCATCTTCATAGATCTTGCTGCAGGGAATCTCTCCATTTACTATCTTGCAGAATATACAATCTTGCATCATAATTCACCTCTCCATTCTTTTTCAAATCTTTTTACAAAATCAAAAAGATAATCATATCTTTCTTTTGCAATTTTTCTTGCTTCTTTAGTCTTAAAGCTTTTCGGCTTCAATAATCTTGATTTTTCCTTGAAATGATTTAAGCATGTTTTTCCTGAAACTTTAGAAGGATACTCTTTTGCAGGAGGTATCTTTGGATCATACAAAGGTTTGCCTTTAATGCCTCCTCTGCTAAACACTCTTCCGATAATCATTGCGCCTAATGCATCAAGCCTGTCTGCATCCTGGAGTATTGCAGCTTCTTTTGTTTTAGGTGGAAGTCTTTTGCTGAACCTGTGTGTTGAGATGCAATCACAGACATGTTTTATCGTATCTCGATCATATCCTTCCTGATTTAATATCTCTTCTGCCATCTTTGCTCCTTCTTCTGCATGGCACACATCTTTTTTCTCTTTGAACCTTGCAATATCATGAAGCAAAGCAGAGAGCTTTACAACTTCCATGTCTGCATCTTTTTCATGTTTTGCTATCTTTACAGCAAGATTATATACTCTCTCAGTATGGTCAAAAGTATGCCCTGAGTCTGAATAATACTTTAATATCTTTTTCTTTAGCTTCTTTATCATCTTGATCCTGTCTTCATGTCATTGAAAAACATTACTAGTTTTTGCATAAATGTCCTGCCTGCTTTTTCCCTGTACAATAATGGATCATCTGATATTATCCCATCCACATTATAATAATATTTACTTTTTAATGCTGACCTTCTTTTTCTTATTGTCCATACATTTACCTTTATATCGTTCTTATGAGCCCTTAGCACCATCCTTTTGGTGATTATATTGTAGTGAGGATGTATGGAATAAAGCTTTAGCTTTTTTGCAGCACTTATATATCTTAATCTTGGAGATGAGAAAATCAATGCAGTCTTTATCTTTGGAGCGGTTTCCCTTATCTTTTTTAATGTCTGTACTGAAAAAGAAGACAGCAGTACATCTTCTTCAATATCATATTTTTTTATCAATCTCAATATATGGCTTATGGCCTCATGCACTTTTATATGGATGTTCAGTCTGCATCTGTTCTTTATTGTTTTTATCACATCTTCTAGAGAAGGGATATTTTCTCCTCCAACCTTTATTTTTCTAAGCTGAGCCCACATCTTATCTTCTACATATCCTTTTCTTTTTGCAGTCCTGTCTAATGTAGGGTCATGCATAATAACTGGAATCTTATCTTTTGAGAGCCTTGCATCTACCTCGATCATATCTGCTCCAAGATCTATAGCTTTTCCTATAGATTTTATCGTATTTTCAGGGCATTCTTCTGGAGCCCCTCTGTGCGCTATTATCTGTACCATCTTTTAAGTGGACTGGCTGGGATTTGAACCCAGGATCCCACGGCTGCCAGCCGTGTATTCTACCGAACTAAACTACCAGCCCATAATATTTTGATTAATAGATTAAGTATAAAAAGGTTTTCTATTATATGGCGAAAAAGAAAAATTGAACTTAACATCGGGATTCTTGTTATATTCCCGGTAGAGTTAATCTTGAGCCCTGTTTAGAAGTCTTATCTTAATTCCTAACACACCATATTGTTGCTCTTTTTCTTTGGAATAAATTCTGTAAATACTATTTACAAAATCTTCAACAGAATAGTCTTTTGGATAACCATAATATTCCATTCCAAAATCATTCACTAAATCTTTGAATGATTTATATCTTAAAAGAGCAACAATTTCGACTTTTACTTTATCCTTTAAATCTGGTAATTTAGAAAATTCAATAACATCTCTTACATTTAATTTTTGACGTTTTTCATCATTAAGTCTAATCTCTATTGTTTTTTTGCCAGATGAAATTCTTTCATAAGGACTTTCTAAAAGTTTCATTGAATATTCCATAGATAAAGTAAAAGTTGTTAATAATATAAAGGTTTGTGTTAGGGCTCAGATTAATTGAAACTAACATCGGGATCATTTGTAACATCGCGAATCGATGTTATATGGCCCGACCTAAGCGCAGGGAGAGTGCAACATGGTCAAGCACTGCAGAATCAGAAGGATTCTAGGAACGGAGAAGTTGAGTCTGGAAAGATATTTAAAAAAGACTAATTGCATTTACTATTATCATAAAAATTGCTAAAATTATCCACATATAAAAAAATATTTTTTCGTACTTTCCTGCTTTAACAAAATTTCTAAACCAAGATGGCCAACTTTTTTCTAGTAGATATAATAATCTCATATGGAGTTTAGTGAATACTTTAGATAATAATAACATTGCTGTTCCTATGACTATAATTCCTACTGATCCTTCTGCCATAAGTTAGATTATCTTCTACCACTATATAAATCTTCCCAAACTCAATTGCGTTTAACATCGGGCGGGCCCTGTTATACACGTCTCGAAGAAACTAATTTTTAGTGCAGCATTCTGCAGCAGAGTGAAGGGAAACCAAAAGATTTAAATAGTATTTATGATTACTATTTATATCATAAAGATAAATTAAATAATCATTTAGATAAAAATAATAAACTGGAGGTTCAAAATGATTGCAAAAGCTTCATGGTTTAAAAGAAGAAAATATGGCGGCTGGGGAGTATCCCCTAAGACTTGGCAGGCATGGGTATATATGTCAATAATGTTGATACCTTTCATGATCTTTCAGGCACTGCCTTATTGGGGCACTGAAACAAGATTATATGTAACTCTTGGATGGGTTGTTTTCCTGATGCTCGATATATTGCCTGTAATGGTGGCTCTTAGAAGAGATGAAAGAGAATATAAAAATGAAGCTGTTGCTGAAAGAAATGCAGCATGGTTCATGGTTATGGTCATTGTAATCGGCCTGCTTTACGAAATAATCAGCAGTGCATTAAGGCAGGATCTGCAGGTAAATTGGTTTTTGGCAGTAGCATTATTTGGTGGGGCTATAGTCAAGACAATTTCCAATATTTATCTGGATAAAAGAGGTGTATGAAAATGAAAAATAAACTTAAATATGTGGGTCTTCTTGGATTATTGGGCTTACTTGGGATAATAACAAAGAATTATGGCTTCTTTGGCTTCTTTGGCTTCTTTGGCTTCTTTGGTATAAGTGTTAAATCTGATGAAAGATTTTACCAGAATGCATATAGGTCTGGCTTTTATGCTTTTGTAATCGGATTAATGGGTGTCTCATTATTAATGACTGCTTTAGTTTCAGAAATAGGGATATCGCTGCTTGCAATATTGGTGGCAGTAATTTTTGTTGCTATGATATTTACCTTTATCGGTTGTTTTCATTGGTTGGACAGGAGTGGGAAATAGAATGAAGAAAGACTACACTGTTACAATAATTGCAGGAATCTTGTTAATATTTTTGGGTATATTTTTTCAGGTTTCTGATCTGGCAAGAGGAATGATCCCTTTAATATTTATGAATGCAGGAACCATCCTTATAGTTATTGCAGTAATTTCCCACAATAGATATGGCGCAGGCATTACACAAGACGAAAGAACAAGAGCACTTGGTGCAAGAGCGTTATCAAATTCCTGGCTATTAACGTTTGTACTGGTTAATGTTCTATTTTGGATAGATTACACTAAAGTTCTTACACTTAGTGCGAGTCATATCTTAGGAATACTGCTTTTTACCATGACATTGTCAGCAGGCATAATTCAATCAATCCTTAAGAAACGAGGAATTATAAATGAAGACTAGGATAAAAGAGTTTAGAGCGAGACATGACTTAACTCAACAGGATCTTGCTGATAAAGTAGGTGCAACCCGAATGACTATAGTATTTTTAGAGAAAGGAACATATAATCCTTCATTAAAACTTGCAAAGAAGATTGCTGTTGCTTTGAAGTCTAATCTTGATGAATTATTTATCTTTGAGAAGAATGACCTCAAATAAATTATTTCTGTTTGTAGTGTCCTATTATTGAACCCAGAATAATGCCTGTCCCTGCCCCTACACCCGCAAATATGGGGGCATGACCTGGAGCAGAAAGAATTAATCCTAGACCAAAGCCTGCAGAAACTCCTAAAATCAATCCGATCCCAATATATCCTGGGCTTATTTCTTTAACCATTATTGAACTCGCCAGGTTATATTTTAATAAATCTTTCTATTTAGATATATGCATAGCATCCTCTGTGGAGAATGTAAATGCTTGAAAGACAAAAGTGAAGCTATAAATCTGATGGCTGAACAATATGAACGAGATATACAGGAATATGAAAGAATCTAAGCGAGTTCATATTGGTCATTTTGTGCTTGTGTTCAGTTATGATAAGTAAAATGATTTTATTTATTCTGATGATTGGGGTCATCATGACAATATTTACAAGTAAAGCCCAAAACCTCCTCTGTTTTTAGCTCTTTCTCTCTATTTTGTCTAACATCGCGCTGTTAAGTTCTTTTTCTATACTGAGGGTAGGAAAACTTCATCTGAATAGTTTTCCGTTCCCAACGATAAGAACAAAAGCATAATTAAGAATATGTTAGAATTTTCATTCTTTTGAGATCCTGAACTGATAGTTCCCTGAACCTCCTCCTGTAATCATAAACTCAGCAACATCAGTGTCATCCGTATACCACTTGAAACTGCTGCTTTCCTTTTCTCCTGCATCGCCTTTATCACCTGATCCTCCTTTTGTCATTGCTTCAGTACCGGTGTTAGGCAATCCTAATACAACATCGAGATTATTATCCGGATCTACCTCTACATTTACTGTGTCACCATCAGATAATCCGCTTAGCTCATAGAAATCCATCTGGTCACCATCTTCTGTGGCTAAACTGCCTGAATAGCTTGTCCCTTCCTTAACCTTGACAGGCCTATCGCTTGATTCACCTTTCATGTAGTCGAGGCCAGGAGCATCCCTTCCAGAACCGGCATCGTTCCCTGCTGATCCTTTGGTTTCTGTATACGTTTCTTTTTCACTTCCTGTACTTGTATCTTCCTGGGCACTTTCATAACCTGATCTCTTTTTACTCGGTTTGTCAGCCTGTTTAACCTTCCCTGCCTCATTAACTTCCACAGCCAGGCTTTCCAGCATCTTTTCTTCTTCTTCGGTTTGTGGAGGTTTAATACTTTTGAGATAATTCAGAATCTTTGTTATCTTCGTGCTGAGCTTTAGCTTGGTTGTCCATGGGTCTATATCTACAGAATTCCAAAGCTTGAACATAAGCCCTATTCTTTCTCCAATCATCATAGGCTCTTCCTTTCCTACCCATGGCGGGCCATAAACAGTTTCAGCATCCATAGAGCTCATCCTGTTGGCAAAATCATACATATCATCAAGACTTAATGTTGCAGTAAAATC